>JAUVIT010000245.1 GCA_030592605.1 Bacteroidota bacterium | reverse complement strand
TGCTTATCATTGTTAAGTGCTGTTTTTTTCTTGGGTTCAACCAGGTGTACCCTGTAAATGGTCACCGTAGAATCTGTTCCCTGTCTGGTGGAGAAAAAAAGCACCATACCCAGATCCGTTCCCGGCAACAGGATGTATTCATCCGCCACAGAATTTACAGGGAAACCCAGATTGACAGCTTCGGTCCACTGATCACGTTCCACATCATAGTGCGACCTGTAAAGATCAAAACCTCCCACTCCATACCTTCCATCCGAAGCAAAATAGAGATCATTTTCAATGGGATCATAATAGGGTAGTATTTCGTTACCCGGACTGTTCAGGGATGAGACCTCGTGAGGATCGCCCCAGGCTTTTCCGGAACCTTTCCGAACCCTGAAAATCTGTGACCCTTCCTTTGCGTTTTTTCCATAGCCTGAATAATAAAGATAGTCTCCCCTGACCGGGTCTTTGGGCATAAACATCAGGGCTGTGAGTGCCTCACGATCTTCATCACCACGAAAATAGCCCATTGGTTTCCGACCCAGTTCTCCTCCTTTCATCTTCACCTGGGAGTACTGCAGAGAATCAGACAGATCCATAAAAGTCACGTTCATGACCTCGAAGGGATTATAGCTGGATGTAATCTCACTGGCACTCCGGCAGGTTGCAATCAGGTGTTTCACCTGATGTGTTTTCCGCTCCTGTTTACTGGCTGTCCTTTCGTAGCTCTCATAACAGCTCCTGGCATCCTGGAAATTGTAATTGAGGTGATAGGCTCTGCCCAGATAGAAAACTGCATCCTTTGGTACGCTTTGTCTGGAAGCGCCATAAAGCAATTCAATGGCCTCATCCATTTCCTCATTTAACTCAACAAGGCATCTGCCAACATAATAGCTGTACAGGGGATCACTCCCATTAAGTTCCATGAGGCTCCGGAATCCGGAAAGTGCTGAGCGGTAAGAGCCCTGATCAAAACTGGTCAGAGAGGCCTCTTTCACTTCTTGAATGTCGACTGACTGCTGTTGCCCGTATAGTCCGGCACAGGCCATAAACAATAACATGGCTACAAGCGGAACAAAAGAATTATTAACTTGTTTAAACATAATATTAATTGATCTTTGAGGCTCAAAAATAGTAATAATCCCTGGCATCAGAGAAGCCCGGATTGTTAATAAAGACTCCAGCTCAATGGCAAGCTGTTTAGGTCAATCTTTGTACATTTATACTTTATTTGGATATGTCTGATTTGAAAGAAGGAGACCTGGCGCCAGCCATTAAGGCCTCAGACGAAAACGGAGAACTAATCACCCTGGAAGAATATAGAGGAAAGAAAGTCTTACTCTATTTTTATCCCAGAGACAACACGCCCGGGTGCACTGCAGAGTCATGTGATCTGAGGGACAACTACTCACAGTTTATCGAGCAGGGTTTTGAGATCATTGGAGTGAGTGCTGACAGTGAAAAATCGCATCAGAAGTTTAAAAACAAATATAAACTGCCTTTCAGGCTGATTTCAGATCCTGATAAAAAGGTCCTTCAGGATTATGGAGCGTGGGGCGAAAAGAAACTTTACGGGAAAAGTTACATGGGAATCCTCAGAAAGACATTTATCATCAATGAGGAAGGTTATGTTGAAAAGATTATTGAGAAAGTAAAAACCAAGGAACACAGCAAACAGATATTTGCTGAATTATCACATTAAGCAGTAAAATAGCATGAGCAACGGAAACGGCAGTAACAATAACCAGGAGAAATTAAAAGCACTACAACTAACCCTGGACAAGATTGAAAAGGGCTATGGTAAGGGAACCATTATGAAACTGGGCGACAATGCAATTGAGGATATTCAGGTGATCCCTTCCGGGTCGCTGGGTGTGGATCTTGCGCTTGGTGTGGGTGGGTATCCCCGTGGACGTGTGGTTGAGATTTACGGACCTGAATCTTCAGGGAAAACAACCCTGGCCATACATGCCATCGCAGAAGCACAAAAAGCCGGTGGCATTGCAGCTTTTATTGATGCAGAGCATGCCTTCGACCGCTTCTATGCAAAGAAACTGGGGGTGGATATCGAGAACCTCTATATCTCACAGCCCGATAACGGCGAGCAGGCGCTTGAGATTACCGATCACCTGATCCGTTCCGGCGCCATCGATATCGTTGTAATCGATTCTGTCGCAGCACTTACTCCCAAGGCTGAGATTGAAGGGGAAATGGGCGAATCAAAAATGGGTTTACAGGCCAGGCTTATGTCCCAGGCACTCCGAAAACTTACTGCTAATATCAACCGCACCAATACCACCTGCGTTTTCATTAACCAGCTCCGCGAAAAGATCGGCGTAATGTTTGGGAATCCCGAAACCACAACCGGTGGTAATGCCCTGAAGTTTTATGCCTCGGTACGCATCGATATCAGGAGAATTGGACAGCTTAAAGAAGGAGAAGAAATACAGGGGAACCGGACCAGGGTGAAAGTGGTGAAGAACAAACTAGCCCCTCCATTCAGGAAAGCGGAATTTGATATCCTCTATGGTCAGGGCATTTCAAAAACTGGCGAACTGATCGATATGGGGGTTGACCTGAATATCCTCAAGAAGAGCGGATCATGGTTCAGCTATGGAGAAACAAGATTAGGTCAAGGCAGGGATGCAGTAAGGAACCTGCTGAGGGATAATCCTGAGTTATCGGAAGAGATTGAACAAAAGATCAAGGCGGCCATTAAGGGTACTGAAGAGTAGATCAAATATATCTTAATCTGTTTATCAGGTATGAATTTCCTGTTACATTTTATATTTATTGCAGCATTTCTGCTCATCTATATTATTGCAATTATCATTCTTAAACCCTTCCGAATACATCGCAAACGTCCCGTTTCAACCATTCTCATCAAAGCCTCTTACCTTATTTACCTGGCCTGTTTCTTGTTGATGGCTTACCTGATTCTCTTCTTTTCTGCCAGTTCTGAACCTACTGAGGAGGTGGATGAGGAAAAGATTCTGAATATACTTACCGTTTTCAGCATTTTTGCCTTTTTCATACCCAACATTGGGATTATGATTCGCCGCAGAATTATCTCGTGGCGTATCACCTACAATTACATAGTGGCGGGATTGAATATTATAATAGCCCTGGGAATGATCTGGTTTATTATGGATCTCCCCTGGGATTTCAGGTAGCCTTGAAGAGCTCCAAAGCCTGCTCAATTTTTTCTTCCATGGGAAGTCCGCCATCCAACCAGTGTATGGCTATGCCCTTCCGCTCCATCCCCCGGAAGTAGGTCATCTGCCGTTTTGCAAATTGATGAATGGCTGTATTTAATCGCTTGAACATCTCCTCGTAACCAAGCTCTTCCTGAATGTATTTACATACAAAACGATATTCCAGCCCATAGTAGTCAAGCTTCTCGGCCGGAATCCCACTTCTTAACAGGCCTTCTACTTCTTCAACCATCCCCTCCTCCATTCGCTCTCTGAGTCGTATGGTAATCCGCTGTCTCCGAATATCTCTATCGAATCTGATTCCCAGTACAAGCGGATTGAGCTCCCGTTCATCCTCTGAATCCTGCAACTGACCCGATTGGTACCTGGAGATTTCGATGGCCCTGATCATACGTTTACGATTGCTCGTATCAGTGATGTTATGTAGTGGCCCATGTAGCTTAAGAATCTCTACAAGCTCCTCAGTGCTCCTGTTAGCTAATTCCTCTCTTAGTATGGAATTCAGAGGCACATTCAAGAGACGGTAATTTCGAAGAACCGACTCAATGTAAAGTCCGCTTCCCCCGCAAAGAACCGGCATCATCCCACGCTCGGAAATATCAGTATAAACCCTTAGGAAATCACGCTTGAAGAGGTACACATTGTATTCATAACCAGCATCCAGAATATCGATCAGATGGACCGGGACCTGGTGATCCATTACCAGATAGTCCTTGTAATCTTTCCCGGACCCTATGTCCATCCCGCGGTATACCTGCCTTGAATCGGCACTGATAATCTCTCCTTCCAGGCGGTCGGCCAGATGTGCTGCGAAAGCTGTTTTCCCAGCTGCCGTATGTCCCAGGACCGTTACAAGATCAATCATTTTCCATCCATGTAAGATCAAATATACCTTTTTTATACCTTTGGGGGCGGAAACAGTTATGGCAAACAATATCAACATCAGGAATAAGAAGGCCTACCACGACTATGAAATTCTGGAAAAGTACGTGGCCGGAATTCAATTGCAGGGGACAGAGATCAAGTCCATTCGC
>JAUVIT010000147.1 GCA_030592605.1 Bacteroidota bacterium | reverse complement strand
GGGTCCCTGTGAATAACCACTCATCATTGCGCTTAACATAATAACACCTAAACCCAATTTGTTCTTCATAATTTGCATTTATTAGTGGGGAATTATTTTTTTTAGGTAAATAAAACAAGCAACTTGAGATATTGTTGCGCGAAGAAGTTGTTATTTACTTTATCAGACATCAAGATTTGCAAAGGGATTAAATCGGCATAGCTGTGAACCCTTAACGAATTTAATTGTTATTTTTAAAATCAAAACCAAAATAATGAATACAAAGACAATTAGACTCTTTATTACCATGCTACTGCTCATGGCAACTCTAAGCACTCAGGATCTATATGCTCAAGCAATTGAACTAAATGGTTTCTATGGCTGGCAACTGAACGGAAAAGCCAAGCTCTACGATGGTGAATTTATTATGCAAAGTGCTCCCAATTACGGTGGGAAGCTCGCCGTAGGCCTCTCTACAACCACCTTTGTTGAATTATCCTATATGCGTTCTGATTCGGAGGGATATTTTAGACCTTATAATATCTCGGAGGGACCTGGAGAGACCTACCAGTACAGCTCCAACTACATAAGCGTGGGGGGACTACAGGAGGTGGATATGGGAAAAATAAAACCTTTTGGAACCATTGGTATGGGGACTGTTATTTGGGCCCCGAAAGACTATTCTGGCACCAAGTGGCAGTTCCAATTCACACTGGGTGCTGGATTTAAGATCTGGCTGAACGATCGCTTCGGACTCAGGGCCCAGGGCAGCATGATGATGCCTTTGGTGTGGAACGGAGCTGGTTTTGGTTGCGGGATCGGAACAGGAGGTAGCGGCTGTGGGGGAGCTGTCTATACCAGAATCACTCCCTTTCAGGGAGAATTTTCAGGCGGTCTCATAATCAGGATAACTCCCAACTAGATATTGCGATTTATTAGGTATTTTTACACGAAACTCCTGATAAATGCGTACTGAAAAGGATTTTATTGGAGAAGTCTCCATCCCCGCTAATGCCCTATACGGAGTTCACTCGGTCCGGGCCCGTAATAACTTTGACAACCAGGTTGCCTTTCCTATAGAATGGTTTCGTGCCACAGGCAGTGTAAAACTTGCCTGTTATCGAACGGTAAGAAAGCTGTTAACAGCCCTAGCGAAGGAGCATCCCGATATGATTGCCCACCTCAGTATTCCGGATGAAAAGATACTGGGGGCCATGGAGGCGGCAGCCACCGCCATCACCTCTGGCGACTACTTTGAATATTTTATTGTACCAGGTACCCAGGGAGGTGCAGGAACCAGCATTAATCTGAATGTGAATGAGATTATCGCCAACGCCGCCCTTATCAGCCTGGGAAAAAAGCCTGGTGATTATCAGCATGTGGATCCCATTGAATCGGCCAATATATACCAGAGTACCAACGATGTAATCCCCACGGCACTTACCATTGCTTCCATGCAGCTACTAAACGAGTTGGAAGCGGCCATTAACACGACCAGGAAAACTGTTGAAAAATTGGAAACCAGGTACCGCAATACTTTGAGGCTTGGGTATACTCAGATGCAGGAGGCAGTTCCTTCCACATATGGTCAACTTTTCAGCACCTACAGCGAAGCCTTATCGCGCGACTGGTGGCGGGTCTCCAAAGGATTAGAAAGGCTCAAGGTGGTGAACCTGGGAGGTGGAGCCATCGGTACCGGGATAGCCATACCGCGTTTCTATATTATGGAGGTGGTACCAGCACTGAAAAGGATCACTTCACTGCCAGTCGCCCAGGGGGAAAACCTGGCAGATGCCACTTCGAATATGGACAAATGGGTGGAGGTACATGCCATCCTGAAGGCCCATGCCGTAAACCTGGAAAAGATCATATCGGATCTCAGGCTTCTCGCATCTGGAACTGGCGCCAACAAAGAGATAGAACTGCCTTCCCAGCAGGTAGGAAGCTCCATTATGCCGGGTAAAGTGAATCCGGTTGTCCCGGAATATGTGATCTCTTCGGCTCACAGGATCTATGCCAATGATCAGAAAATTGCAACCTTAAGCTCCAAAGGTTGCCTGGAACTGAACGCATACCTGCCAGAGATTGGCGGCGCCATGCTGGAGAGTCTGAAACTGATGATCTCTATGAACCACGCCTTCGATGAGAAGTTGCTGAAAGGTCTCAGGGTTCATGAAGAGGCTGCCAGCAGAAAACTATTCAATAGTCCGTCCGTTACCACTGCCCTTTCTCCCCTGATTGGTTATAACCGCGCTGCAGAATTGGCATCGCAAATGAAAAAGGGGAACCAGAATATTTTTGATGCCAATGACACCCTGGGAATGATCGAAGCAAAGAAGCTTAAAAAACTGATGGAACCCGGTAACCTGCTCAAAAAGGGATTTACCATCAACGACATCAAGGAGCTGTTATGAAAGGAAGGGATGCCAAACCCCATATCGGGATATTCGGAAGAAGAAACAATGGCAAATCATCACTGATCAATGCACTTGCCGAGCAAGAGGTTGCCATTGTTTCCAACGAACCCGGAACCACCACCGATCCTGTAAAAAAATCCATGGAGATCACCGATATAGGAGCAGTGGTGATGATTGATACTGCCGGAACGGATGATACAGGGGAGCTGGGTAAAAAGCGCGTAGGAAGGACCCGGGAGGTGATTAAGACCATCGACCTGGGCATCCTGGTCCTGGCCGAAAACCGTTTTGATAAGGAAGAGGCAGCCATTATTGAACAGCTTGACAAGTGGGAGGTCCCCTATCTTGTGGTCCATAACAAATCGGACCTTGAAGCTGTATCTGATCTGGTTAGACAAGAGGTAAGGACAGAAACAGGACGGGAGATTTTTGAGTTCTCCTCCATTCATCCAAGCAAGAGGGATGAGCTTATCGGACAAATAAAAACAGCCATTCCCGAAACCGCCTATCTCACCAAATCGTTGGTGGGAGATATCATTTCCCAGGGCGACCTGGTTTTGCTGATCACACCCATCGATGAGGAGGCACCCGAAGGAAGGCTGATTCTCCCGCAAGTGCAGGTCATAAGGGATATCCTGGATAACGATGCCATCGCCGTGGTAGCCAAGGAGCGGGAAATAGACAGCCTGCTAAAAAGACTAAGCCCATTACCTTCACTGGTAATTTGCGACAGCCAGGTATTTAAAAAAGCAGATGCCTCCATTCCCGAAGAAATTCCTCTGACCAGCTTCAGTACGGTACTGGCCCGTTACAAAGGCGATTTCGAGAACTACCTCCTCGGAACACCCAGGCTCTCAGAATTGGAGGATGGAGATAAGATTCTGATACTGGAGTCCTGCACGCACCAGGTATCCTGTGATGATATCGGCAGGGTGAAGATTCCCAGGTGGCTCTCCAATTTTAGTGGAAAGCAACTGGAATACCAGGTGGTAGCAGGCCTGAGTAAAGTCCCCGGAAAGATTAGCGATTATAGCATGGTGATTCAGTGCGGGGGATGCATGATAACACGTAAACAACTAATTAACAGGCTTAAGCCCGCTATTGATGCTGGAATTCCTGTTACCAATTACGGCATGGCCATTGCCTATATGCATGGCATTTACGAGCGGGCAGTGGCACCCTTTGTTAAACTGGATCCCGGATCCATATCATATCTGTAGGATGGGAGTAAGAGAGATACTTGAAAAGGAGAGTTTGGAGCGGGCAGATTTGATAAGCCTGCTCAATGCAGAGGACGAGGAGAAAAAACTCTTGTTTGAAAAGGCCACAGCGGTCAAGCTGGCTGAAATAGGAAATAAGGTGCATTTTCGCGGACTGGTGGAATTTTCCAATATCTGCGGAAAGGATTGTTACTATTGTGGCATCAGAAAATCCAATACAGCTACTCACCGCTATAATGTGACTGATGAACAGATCCTTGATGCGGCCAGATTTGCATACGAGAATGGATATGGATCCTTAGTCATGCAGGCCGGTGAGCTGGAATCTCCTGCATTTACACTTAGAGTGGAGAACCTTCTAAAGGAGATCAAAAAGCTTTCAAAGGGCAAACTGGGGATAACGCTTTCCTTGGGTGAACAACGTGAAGAGATATATGAAAGATGGTTCGAAGCAGGTGCCCACCGCTACCTTCTAAGGATCGAATCTTCAAATCCCGAGTTATACCATCGCTACCACCCTACCGATACACTTCACGATTATGCCCGAAGGCTAACCTGTCTGAAGACCCTTCAAAGAATTGGTTATCAGACCGGCACAGGAGTGATGATCGGACTACCCTTCCAGGATACCGGAGACCTGGCCGACGATCTTCTGTTTATGAAAGAGTTCAATATTGATATGGTGGGCATGGGGCCCTATATTGAGCACAAGGATACACCACTTTATGCATATAGAAATCAGCTGCTTCCAATTGAAGAGCGATTCGACTTGTCTCTGAAAATGATCGCCACCCTCCGCATCCTGATGAAGGATATCAATATTGCTGCAGCCACTGCCCTTCAGGCCATCGATCCTCTGGGAAGGGAAAAAGCTGTGAAAGTGGGTGCCAATATCATTATGCCCAATATTACTCCGGGAAAGTACCGGAATGACTATTCCCTTTATGAGAATAAACCCTGTGTGGATGAGGAGCCGGAAGAGTGCAAGAATTGCCTGGATGTTAGGATTCAGCTGGCTGACGGGGAGATTGGATATGATGAGTGGGGCGATTCGAAGCACTTTCACAAAAGGCTTGCAGGTGAATAAGACCTCCCTGACAGTTACAATATTGGTCCTGCTTCTACTCCCTATGCTGCCGGCCGCATCCCAAACCGGGAGATCTCCCCATCTACTCCTGCATGGCGCCAAGGTCCGTGGTGACACCTCCAAAGCGGAAATTGCACTGGTCTTTACCGGAGATGAGTATGCCGATGGCGGATTCCATATTACCGATATCCTGAAGCAGCAAGGTATAAAGGCCTCCTTTTTCCTTACGGGTAAGTTCTACAGGAATGCTGAATTTGAAGAGCTTGTTCAAGTCCTGTTAAAGGGTGGACACTATCTGGGGGCACACTCCGACCAGCACCTGCTCTATTGCGATTGGCTTAAGCGCGACAGCCTGCTGGTCACTCAAAAACAGTTCAGTGATGACCTTCAGGACAATTACAAGGCTATGGCTACCTTTGGTATCAACATGGTGGATGCATTCTTTTTTCTGCCACCCTTTGAGTGGTACAACGACTCCATAAGCTCCTGGACACGCCAGATGGGATTAGAGCTGATCAATCACACTCATGGAACCCTGTCCCATGCCGACTATACGGTTCCGGGAAGCAGGGGCTACCGCAGCAGCGACGAAATCTTTCAATCAATTCTGGATTATGAAACATCGGCGTCAAATGGACTAAATGGTTTTATTCTGCTTTCGCATATTGGAGTAGCTCCGGAAAGAACTGATAAATTCTACTTATACCTGGAGAAACTGGTGGAGGAGTTAAAATCGCGCGGCTACCTGTTCAAACGAATTGATAAACTCCTCGATCAGCCACCACAATAAAACACCTATAGCAGGGAAATATGGCAAGCGAAAAAGAAAAAATGCTTTCAGGGCAAGTCTACCGGGCACATGACCCAGAGCTGGAACTGGAGAGAAAACGTGCCAGATTGCTAATCCATCAATACAATCATTTGCCACCGGTAGAAATAGCACAACAAGAGCAAATCATCAGGGAGCTTTTTGGATCATGCGGGGAGCAGTTTGTTATTGAAGCACCCTTCCGCTGCGATTATGGCTATAATATCCACCTGGGGGAGAATTTC
>JAUVIT010000173.1 GCA_030592605.1 Bacteroidota bacterium | reverse complement strand
GTGAGCTCTCAGAAGAACAGTCCCCGGAAAGCGGAGTGCTGGTGTCGGCTTACAAAGATCCTGTGAATGGAAAACTGGTATATGTCTTTGTTAATCTATCGGAGCAGACTGTGAATGTAGATATGGGTGCAGGTGAAAAAGCCAGAACCTATACTACGGACGAGCAACAGAGTATGGGATTCTCTTCACAGCTTTTGAACAGGATTACCCTGCCTTCCAGATCGGTGGTAACAGCAATAAGATAATCAGTCAGATCGAATTGCTTCATAGCAAGCAATCATCTCCTTCAGTTTATCCGGCTGGCTTGCAGCCAGATTATCCTGTTCACCCAGATCCTCGTTCAGGTTATATAATTGGTAGTCAGGAGCATTTCCAATTTCAATATTGACGTTTTTGGAGATGGCCGGACCCTCATAGGGTGGAATAAGTACCCAGTCACCTTTACGCAGGGCAGTTCTGCCAGTGGCTTCGATGATCAGTTCGCTTCTTCCCTGATCTTTCTCGCCCATAAAGACTTTTAGTAATTCTTCGCTATCCCCTGTTCTGGCTTCACTTCCGACCAGCGATGAGAGGGAAGAGAAGAGGTCCACCTGGGATACTATTGCATCCGAGACAGCCGGGTTAATTTGGCCTTTCCAATAGGTAATAAGCGGCACGCGTGTTCCCGCTTCAAAGAGGCTGTATTTACCTCCCCTGAGGGGGCCTGCCGGGGTATGTGTTCCCACTTTGGTATCTGCATCATCATAATAACCGTCATTAAGGACCGGACCATTGTCGCTGGTAAGGATGATCAGAGTGTTCTCCAGTACTCCGGCATTATCAAGGGTAGCGATTAGTTCGCCAATGCACCAATCGGCCTCCACAATCACATCTCCCCTGGGGCCCATCCCTGTACTTCCCACAAAGCGAGGATGGGGGGTACGGGGCACATGGGGCTGCTGAAGCGCATAGTAGAGAAAGAAGGATTCATCCTTATGATCCAGAATGTAGTTCTGGGCTCTTACAAGAAAAGTGTCGGCCATATTTTCATCTACCCACCGAGCTTCAGCTCCACCCTTCATAAAACCGATGCGGGATATGCCGTTCACCACTGTGTTGAAGTGCCCGTGATGCCATTTCATTTTCAGAAGCTCTGGATTGTCCTTCCCGGTGGGCTCGCCCGGAAAATTCTTTTTGTAAGAGATCTCTATGGGATCGTTTGGATCGGAGCGGACCACACGGCCATTCTCAATATATACCGTTGGAACACGGTCCTGGGTGGCTGCCATGATATAGGCATATTCAAATCCCACCTCATTGGGTCCGGGTGTAATCTGCTGATTCCAGTTCACATGACCGTCTCCCAGTCCCAGGTGCCACTTGCCTACGATTCCTGTATGATATCCACGCTCTTTGAACATTTTGGGAAGGGTCATTTGATCTGTTTGAATAAGCAGTGGAGCCGTTCCATCCAGAATTTTAGCCTTTTCGTTCCGCCAGGGATAAACCCCGGTCAGCAGTGCATACCTGCTGGGAGAGCAGGTGGCCGAAGTTGAGTAGCCATTGGTAAAGCGTACACCTCCCCGGGCCAGTTTGTCAATATTTGGTGTTGAGATTTCTGTGGCTCCATAAGCACTAACATCTCCATATCCAAGATCGTCGGCATAGATAATCACCACATTAGGTAATGAAGAGTCTTCTCCCTGATTTTGTGAAGCATTGCAGGAGTTGAGTATGTTTAAAGTACTAATTAATAAGGCAATCGTCAGAAATTTCATCATGGAGTCTTTTGTTTAATTCTTTAATTTATGCAGATCGGCTGGACTTTTAATAGTTACTTCCCTATTCTCCATCAGCGCCCTGTGGATCTCAAAAGTAACCTCTTGCCAGGGCTTTGATTCAGCCCAGAGGGGAGTCACCAATTCCTGCTCCCACATCTCGAGTGAAGAGATCAGTTTCTTCAGTAACTCTGGATTACTTCCCGAAAGGTCATTAATTTCTCCTAAATCATTCTCCAGGTTATAGAGCCTGTATCCATAATCATCCAGCCTGATCAGTTTATACTTGCCATATCGAACAGCAGCCATTTTCTCTTTTCTCCAGAACAGGGCCTCATGGGGTTCTGTAGGATCGATACCTGTTACATATGGGATCAGATCCACACCATCCAGAGGCTTGCCAGGGGAATGCTCAAGGCCAGCCACGGCAATTGATGTAGCATAGATATCCAAAGAGGAGCTTAAGCCATCATATTGTTTTCCACCTGGTACTCTGGCCGGCCAGGACAGGATGAAGGGGGTTCTGTGCCCGCCTTCAAACTTATTGCCTTTAAATCCTTTCAAAGGCAGGTTGGAGGATTGGTTGTTGCTTGCTCCACCATTATCACTTAAAAAGAAGACAAGGGTATTTTCTTTAAGCTCCAACTCCTCCAGTTTGTCCAGTACCATTCCCACACCACGGTCCATAGCCCAGGTCATGGCCGCAAGTTTCGCCCGGGGATGATTCTGGAACCTTTCCAGGTCAGCATCCAGGGTATGCATGGGGGTATGAACGGCATTGTAAGAGAGGAACAGAAAAAAGGGAAAGTCTTTGTTTTCTTCAATAAAGTTTATCGATTGCGAAGAGAATTCATCCGTCAGGTATCCGTTGAAACTGACATGTGATTCGTTATGCAGAATCTCCCGTTCCTGATCCTCTGCATCATCTTTGCTTTCATCAAAATAGTAGGAACGTGATCCTCCCAGGAAACCCCAGAATTCATCAAAGCCCCTGTTGTTGGGATGGTATTGATCCCTGCTCCCAAGGTGCCATTTACCGATGATCCCTGTCTTATATCCGGCTAGTTTCAGTGCATCGCCAATGGTTTTTTCGCTTGGATCCATACCCAGGTTGGGTGGGGGGATATTGGCTTCATGACCAAATCGTTGCTGGTAACGGCCAGTAATAAATCCGGCCCTGGAAGGACTGCAAACTGTTGCAGTAATGTGCATATCTGTAAAAACAACTCCGCTTTCTGCCAGCTGGTCGATATGGGGAGTAGGAATATCACCTCCCATAAATCCAAAATCGGCATAGCCCGCATCATCAGCCAGGATAACCAGGATATTTGGAGGGGCATCTGGCCTGTTTCCGCAAGCCGAAAGTATAGCTGCCAGGATAAGAACTGTGAAGAGGAGAGGAATATAAGTTCTCTTTTTCATCTATTTGATCAGAGTTGAAGTATAAATGACTGGAACGGTTCAATATCGATCCTTGTTTCAGCACTCCCTTCTGATACAGTCAGTTCAATTGAACGATCTGTCAGCTGGTCCTTCAAGGTGTAAGATCCATCTTTAAGATTCCAGGTAGCGATGATCTCTTCAGGTAGCTGGAGTTCAAAACCAAAACTGTGATCCGGGTCAAAATTTGCAAGGATAATGAGGCGCTCCTCTCCCTTCCAGCGTACATAGGAGAATATCCGATCGTTGTACCACTGGGTGTGCTCCCTGTTATAGCTGTGTATTTCCCTGTATTCACCTGTCAGCGCCTTACTGTTTTTTGTAAAATTCAGCAAGGTGACATAGAACTCGTTTAGTTTCCGCTCTTTATCTGATAGTGCTGCCCCGTCAAATTTCCCACCATTCATCCAACGCTGGTGGTATGGGACACCAATGTAGTCGTATATGGATGTGCGGCTTGGGGCTCCAAATCCAGGCTCTTCATTACCTGGTTCTCCCACATTCTGTCCAAAGTAGAGCATGGTGGGGGAGCTGCCAATGGTAGCAGAAACCACCATGGCAGGCATTCCTAAGCGGGCATCTCCGGCAAATTCCGGACTTGCTATGCGCTGCTCATCATGATTCTCCAGGAAGTGCAGCATATGATGCTCAATGTCGGCCAGTTCGTTCTGGATATGAACAATGGCATCGGTACTGCCGTGTCCCTGCATAATGGCTTTGAGGCTGTCGTAGAGCTGGACCTTGTCGTAGAGATAGTCCATTTTCCCCTTCCGGATATAATCCCGGTAGATATGTGGCTGATAAATCTCTGCCAGCAGAAAGGCATCGGGTTTGATCATTTTAATGGAACTGTTCATATAGCTCCAGAATTCCACCGGAACCATCTCGGCCATATCGTAGCGGAATCCATCCACACCCTTGTCCAGCCAGTATAGGGCAATATCCCTGTACTTCATCCAGGAGTCGGGGACCTGTTTATCTATCCAGTAGGCATGGTGAACATGGAAAGGTTCAATTCCATAGCCTGCGGGAAGGGCATCAAAATCATTTTTTCCCTCAGGATTTACTCCGAAATTGATTTTTACCGCTTCGTACCAGTCATTCATATCGGGTTGGGGACTTCGAGATCCGTTACCGGTCCATTTGGCCGGATTTTCATTGAAGTAGCCATCGGCATCGGAATAATCTTCACCCCCCAACACCTGGTAGCCGTCCCTCCATTCGGGCACCCTGAATGGCTGGCCGGGGATGTAGTAGAAATTATTATCCTTCAGGTACTCTCTGGAGAGGTCATCGGATGCTCCAAAGTCTTCCACCCCTGGTGGATTGGTGACAGAGTGATAGACCCTGGCCACATGGTTGGGTACGATATCGATGATCACTTTCATGCCATGTTTGTGGGTACGCTCAATCAGGGCTTCGAACTCTTCCATACGTAAGCCAGGATCCATGGCCAGGTCAGGATTCACGTTGTAATAGTCTTTAACCGAATAGGGTGAACCGGCCCGCCCTTTCACCACATCCGGATCATCGCCCGGAATTCCTATCACCGAATAGTCGGTGACCATGGCATGATGGAGCACCCCGGTATACCAGACATGGGTTATGCCCAGATCTTTGATGGCTTTAAGGGCCTCATCGCTAAAATCGTTGAATTTGCCCACCCCGTTATCTTCCAAAGTGCCCCAAGGTTTGTTAGTGTCATTGGTATTCCCGAACAGACGGGTAAATACCTGGTATACATTTATCTTCATCTCTTCTTGTTCAGCTTCGGTTAAAGATTCTGTTTGAGTGGTACAGCTTGAGAGTAAGCCTCCCAGTGCCAGGCCAAGCAGAATTGCTCGTTTCATACTTTTGATTTTTCCAGTTGATATCTCTTCTTCAGAGATTTGCCACGAAATACAAGCCCGGCACAGGCTGTTAGAACAGCAACGGTAAGCAGTATGATTGCGAG
>JAUVIT010000028.1 GCA_030592605.1 Bacteroidota bacterium | reverse complement strand
CGAATTTGCTGGCTTTTGCACTTTTGTGGCTAAAATGCCACATCAGCGCATCACAATCTGACAATTGCTCGATGATATCGCTTTGGTAGCAATCGACCAGCTTATATGGAATGCCCTTGGATTCGCAGTAGGGAATCCAACGCTCACTAAATAACCCCTCTGTATGATGAATACCTATTTTCATTGCAATCGACTATTATAATTCTTGTTCCTTATTCATTATAGCTCCCAGCTGTTCAGTGGTCATAAATTCCACATCGGGCCAGTTCTTTACTATCTGTTTCAGCAAGCGGGAAAGTTGTCCCAATCCCTTGTCACGGTTCTCCGGATGCAATGCACCCACAAAGTTCACCCGATGTGTGCTGATGATGGCTGGCTTGTTCCACCGAAAAGCTGAACTTACGTCGTTCAGACAGGTATCCTCCCAATCTATTCCAGCCTTGCTGGGTTCAAAAACACTATTCCGCACAATGTAGCGGATGCCATGCCTGTCCTTTTGTCCATGATAGTGCAGTCTGTTCTTTGTTTTGCCTGAGCCAAGGGTTTCACTCTGGATCTTTGATCCGGACCTGAATTTGATCCCGTTTTCGGCCAGTGTCTTGTTCAGAGAATTGTTAAATACCCCATTGGGAGGTACAAAAAAGACAGCTTTATAGGCAAATATTTCTTCGAAGAGCTGAAGCCCCTCCGCTAAGACCTTCTTATGAAAATCCATATCTTCCGGATCGTCCAGTAAGTAGGCCGCCAGGTAACTTACAGCTGGAAAACTCTCAGGTATAAAACCCCAGACACCTTCTTTAAAGGCCAGCCGGGCCTGTTTATCACCAGCGCGCAGAGCCTTCATCCAGGCCAGTACATTCAGGTGTTCCCTGCCATGCATCTGGGGGACCAAAAGCTTTTTTTCTATACCTTCCTTCCAGAGTTCAAAGGAATTCTCACATCCGGGAGAACGTTTCAGGGTCTCGGTAAAAGGTTCATAATAATAGTCCTGAAATCCGGAGGCCTCTATCTTCTGGAAATCGGGATTGCCCACGATACTCACCGGAGTCAGGACGGCCGGATTCCCTCTGCTGTCTTTTACAGATGATAAGACTTCGAACAGACTCTCGAGATCCTTGCCTGTAGCCAGGTTATCATTCATATTAAAGCGCTCAGCTTCACCGGTTCCTTTTCTCAGTTCAAGACCTGCTTCCTCCAGTCGCCTGAATGCGTCCATGGATGGCATCCGTAAAGTCCCCCAGTCGTCTGATTCAATAACAACAATTCGCCTTTTGGTTTTCCAGTCAGGAATATTTGATAGTTCCTTTATAAGCTTTCTTGGAGATATCTTTGCCATTATAACTTTCCTAATTAAATAATACTTCTGCAAGAGACAGTCCCGGATCCAGAAGTGGCAATCCAAATCCAGGAGCAAAAAGCCAAGCATTCATGCTATCCGCACCGATCCTGAATTGAATTGCTGTATACAACAGAATGGGGATCAGCCCCAGGGTAGTAACAAGTCGTATTCTCCTCTCTGACAGATTCTTGTAATAGAAAAACACATACACAGAAGCAAATAATATAAATATGTTTTGCATTCTCATACCAAAGTCAGGAATCGAACGCCCCAGATTTACCAGGGTAAAAATCAACAATATAAAACTATACCAGTTTTCTTCAAGTTTACCTCTCAGGGAGTCTCGTTTAAAGATGCGGATGACAACTATGGCAAGTATGAAGAAATACCAGATCAGATCCTGGCTCAGGGACATAAACCAGGAATTGCTTGCCTGCCAGTCCTGAAACACCAGGCTGTGTGCTTCACTGGTATACCCTTCCACCCTTGCCCCGATGCCCCCACGAAAAGTAACAGCCACCAATTCAAGTAAGGGGTCAATAAAATGGACGATGAAAAAGGAGGCAATGGCCAGGGGAGTAAAAATGAGATTTCGGTTACCTGCAAAGTAGTATATAAGCAATAAAACGCTTAATGAAAGAAAACTCCAATGCATCAGGCAGGCACTCAGAGCCACAAGCACAAATTTGAATTTATGCGATTGAAGCACATGATAGGTCCCAAAAAAGAAAATCCATGCAGCTGTCCACATACGCAGTACAGAAAGGGAGGTAATCGGAATGATTACAAGGGAGAATACCAAAAACACCCATGCATTCCAGTTCGGATTCTCCTGATAGTGATCATATAAGAGATTAAAAGAGCGCAGGTAGAAGTATGCAAACAAGGCGGCAAAAACTGCAAAATAAATATGATGACTCTGGGTAAACCGCGACATCATGAAGGCAAGGAATGGCTCGATAAAATCAACAGAAGAATCGTAGGAATAGTAGCCACTGATAGCCCTGAACATATCCTTTAAAGGTAGCGATGCATAAAACCTGAAGGTTTCCACATAGCGGAAAGAGTCCATAATCGCTGAATCGGCGACAAAGGTTAAACCAAAGTATACCAGAAAGAAATATACCACTATCCGGGCCTCTCTTCGGGAATAGTCGACCAATGCAACAAGGAAGGCCAGAAAAGGCCAGATTAAAAACAGAATCAGGTAGCTCGTTCCTCTTGATTCGGGCAGGGGAATGTTCTTATATGCAAGTGTGTTACTCAATTTCCCCATTGGCTTTGTCTTTTACTGGTGTGGTTTTCTTTCTTGAAATAACACTTTGCCAAATGGACCTGAGTGTATTGCGGGTATCCTTCCTGACCAGGGTAAGGGCGGTATAAACCATAAAGTATACAGCCGCTGTGATAAGGTGGTTTACAATACCCCCCTGGGGGAGAAGTTTCATTAAGGCAAAAGCCAGAGATCCGGCAGCGGTGGCTGCAAGCATGGGCCACAAGATGCTAAGGAAGAACGTATTGGCCTTCACATTGGTTCCCTTGAAGCTCATAAGTACCATTGGAATCAATACCAGAAAGCTGGAAACCGTATAGGCTATGGCGATTCCATTGATACCGAAGGGTGCGCCTGCCGCAAAAGAAGCAGACTGAATAACAGCTGTAATTATCAGGAGCTGCATGTATTTTTTCGAATAACCGTGACTGAGCAAGGCCAGACCAGGCAGGAAGGAGGCACTGACAAAAATTCCTCCAATGGACAGAATTCTAAAAACAGGTACGGCATCCATCCACTGGGGACCCAGAATGATGCGGATCAGGAACTCACTTTCCAAAAAGCAGTATACAGCCACAGGGATTGCAAGAGATATACTGATATCCAGTACTTTATTAAAGTAGCTCCTGTACCTCTCAGGTTCCTTCTTCAAAGAACTTAATATGGGCAGGGACAGGCTTCTCAAAGGAAGCTTGATCTGGGTCAGGGGTTGCATAAGAAGTTGATATGCCTTGCTGTACAATCCAAGGGCTACAGCACCTGACATTTTTCCTATAAGTATCTGGTCCAGGTTTCGGGCCAGGTAGGCCAGTATGTTTCCAACGGTAACATGTCCCCCGAACTTCATCATACTCCGTACGCCGGTTCCCTTTTGCATTTTGCCAGGAATCCAGGGACAGCTGTAAAAGATAAACAGGAGGAGCACGGTGGCGCGTACGATGTGCCCTCCAACCAGCGACCAGTAGCTGAAGCCCATAACTGCCATGATAATTGCAGTGATTAGAAAACTTAGCCGGGACATAATTTCAGCGATGGCTACAGAAGTAAATCTGAGGTGCCTTCTGAGCAAGGCAGTATGCTGTATGATCATGCCCTCAATCACAAAGGGAATGGCCAAAAGTGCTACGATGGCAGTAAGCTCCGATCGATCATAAAACTTCGATAACAGAGGTCCGGATATAAGCATTGTCAGACCCAGTGTAAGGCTTATCATGCAGTTGATCCAGAACAAAGTACTTATCTGGGGCCTGGTGATTTTATCCTTCTGAATGGTCGCATGTGATAAGCCGATATCCTTGAAAAGAAAAAGGAAGTTTATAAAGACATTCACCATACCCACAAGTCCAAAATCATCGGGTGTCAACAGTCGGGCCAGTACAACTGCACTAACAATGGTTAATCCCATAGATGCACCCTGAGACATACCCGTAGCAAGACTACCTTTGACTACATTATCCTTGAATTCCCCTTCATGGCTAATGCTATCAAAGATGATCGCAGGATCGATCCGGTATTTCTTAAGCACAAATATGATTTTAGAAGATAAAAACTATGACAGATTAGGCTTTTTTGACACCAAGTCGGGATGATTTGGTTTCATAGTCATATTTATACTTGTATGCATAGCGATAACTGCCCGACCTCAATCCAATATCGTTTAATAGCAGGCTGAAACCACGTATACCATTCACCTGCATTTCTGCTAAGGTTGCAGCCAGTACATTCTTTTTCGTATATCCGTGCCTCACCATAATCAAAACCGTGTCTGCATTCTTAGTGATCGGATATATATCAGAGACCACCCCAATGGGTGCACTGTCAACGATAATTAAATCAAACTGGTTTTTGAGGGTCGAAAACATCTCAATCGCTTTAGGCGAACCGGCCAGTTCCCCTGGATTGGGAGGAATCGGGCCGGCAGGAAGAATATAAAGATTCTCAAAATCGGTTCTGTGTATGACCTCTTTGAGTGTTTTCTTACCGATTAAATAACTGGTAACACCAAGTTCATCATCCTTTAATTCGAAGTTTTTGGAAACCGTTGGTTTTCTAAGGTCAAATCCAATCAATAAGGTTTTCTTACCTGCCATGCTGTAGGCCGAAGCCAGATTTATGGCTGCAAATGTCTTGCCTTCTCCGGGCATGGATGAAGAAATCACCAGCATGGGACACTTGGTATCGGTGGTGAAAAAATCGAGCCGTGTCCTTAAACTACGAAACGATTCAGCGATCCTTGAGGTGGGCTCCGTCAGAACCACAGTATTATAGCTTAAGCGGCTATGGGGAATATGTCCGGTAACAGGAATATCCTTCACGAAATGCAGATCATCCTCGGTGGCAATCTTATTCTGAAGTACATTCCCCATGAGAATTACCAGTGTAGGCAGACCTAATGCGAGAGCAAAGGCAAAGGCAAATACAATGTACCACAGGGGAGAAACAATCTCGGTGGAAGAGCGTGCAGCATCCACCAGTACATTGTCCGGTGTATTGGATGCACTCTGAATCTGGGCATTTGCTTTTTCCTGCAGCAGAAAGGTGTAAACCACGTTGTTCAGATTAAAGCGTCTTTCAAAACCCAGCAACTGGCGCTCCTTTTCGGGCAGACTGGCAGCTTCGGCGTTAAGACGGCTTAGTTGCTGATTATTCTCGTTAATGCCCAGTTGATTGGCGCGTATAATACCGGAGAGGGTCTCCCTCATACTTTGCTTGGTATTCCTGATTCTAAGCTGCAATTGTCCCTGCAATGGATTGCGCTCCCCTACTCCTCTGCTGAAATATTCGGCCTGAAGTCCGGCAAGCTCCTGCATGTGGATGGCTAGCTGGGGGTCTTCAATGCCCATGGAAGAAGGAGAAACCGGGGCCGTCTCAGTTCCATCGTCAGCCAGGTATTTATCCAGGTAGGAATAGTACTCCCGCCTGAGATTAAGAGCTGCTTTTTCATTTTCCAGCACCACAGCCTGGTCAACGATTTGTTGCGCCTGTGCCGATACGTCCATAATCCGGTTCCTGGACCTGAACTCCTGTAATTCGGTCTCAGTAATCTCCAGAGAATCCTGTACCCCCTCCAATTGTGAATCAATAAAGGCAATGATCCGTTCGGCTTCCGTATTTTTCTTCTCCAGGTTGTCACCGATGTATACATCTGCCAATTTGTTCAGAAAGATAATATCTTTGGCTCTGTTTGTGCCTTCCAGAGAGAGTCGGACAATACTTCCGTCTCTTGCAGCGAGCTCCACTCCTAACCTCGCCAGATATACTTCTGTGAGTCTCTCATTGTCCAGAAACTGGATATGAATTTTCTCACCCTCCTCATACACATTCTGCAACTCAGGCTGTGGAAAAATGGTAAATGAATAGTCCCCGTACTCGATGAGCTTGCCTAAGGTAAAAGTACTATCCAGGGATGGAGCATTTCTGGTTTTTGTTTGAAAGTGAAACTGGTCCCCTTCTATGTGCTTGAAGACAAATTCAACATTATAGGGATAGCCTCCGGGACCAGGCTCAATCCTAAACGGGCTCATTGGATAATAGGATGCCTTGCTGAAAAGTCCTTTTCTGCTTACATCAATCCCGAAGGGAAGCTCATCAAGAGTTTTTCCGATTAGAGAATATGAGGTAAGTATAATCAGCTGGTTGTCGAGGTTCTGAATACCCGGTCTGAGGGCAAAACCCTGAAGAATATCCTGCCCGGGCATGGATTCTTCCTCTTCAATCAAAATGGTAGTACTTACCGAATAACTTGGTATTTTATGTTTTAAATAAATAAAAGCACCCAAAGTACAGATAAGAAAAGCTGCTACATAGACATACCAATTACTGAGTATCAATACAACAACTTTCTGCGGATTTAAGGTTCCGAATATACCTGGTTTGGATCTTCTTGTTGAAATGGAGGATTCCTGGTTCATAAAAATCTAATTATTGACTAAGTAGCCGGGTGTTCTGAATTAATAAAACCAATGTGCCAATAGCGGCGACTGCGGAAAAAGCAAAAATGTATGGTGCCGTATTAATAGCAAAATACCTGCCCTTTAAGGGTCTCACATAGATGACATCATTGGGCATTACATAGTAAAACTCTGAATCTATGATATTCTTGTCTGTAATATCAAACTCTTTAACAATGGATTCTTTTTCTGTTTGTCTGATAATAGCCAATTGATAGCGATCGCCAAAATCAGCAACATCCCCCGCCATGGAAAGTGCCTGGTAAATATTTAGTCTTTCCTTATATAAGGGGTACAAGCCCGGGGTATTTACCTCACCAAGAATACTTACATAGTTGTTTACCAGTTTGACGGTAACATTGAATTCAGTGACATACGCCTTAAGAACCTCCTCAATGGCAAGCTTGGCATCGGAAAGAGTTTTACCTGCTACTACGACCGATCCCACATAAGGCAGATCCACAGTCCCGTCCAGTTCCACCGGATAAGACATTAAGTGAGCTGAGGCTTCATCTACCGTAATCCTGCCTCCGGATGCATCAAAAACATTAAAAAAAGCAGAAACACTTGGATCCGGGGTAGAAACCTGCAAATAGATATTATCATTGGGCTGGATAATGTAATCGACAGGAGGAACATACTCCCCTGAATAGGGACTTTCTTCGTAGATCTGAAGGTAAGTTGCTTGCTGATTGCTTACACAACCACCCGAAACAATCAGTAAAACCAATGCGAACAGACTGATTTTCTTCATGCTATAACTGTTACTTGCAAAAAAACCTTTCATAGATTAAAGTTGGATTGTTTATATAAATATATTAAACCTATGTGAATGAATGCTTAAAATAATATGCTTATTGGTCCCTTAAAAAAGCTTCGCCCTCTCAGTCACATGAACCAAGCTAAAAAATGTCAGTTAAAGATATAGATATAACACTTGCTGCCAATTAAAATAGTATTGTATTTGACAAACCCCCCGGATGCCATACTTAAGCCTTGCACCCAAGAGCTTCATCCTATAATTTGATCTATCTAAACCAGTGAAAAGTTCATGTATTAAATGAGTGTCTTAATCAAATTCCTATCTGCTTTTCAAATATTCTCCTAAGAAATCATCCAGATCAATCATGTGGAGTCTCTGAGGTATATCCACATAACTCTCCATTGTGAAGTGCTCGTTGCTGATATAATAATGCAGCCCATCTGTTGTGGCGACCCCCTCCACCTGGTGAAAGGGCAGGGAAATATTCAAGCGCTTTTGATTCCCGGAAAAAAAAGCAAAATCCTGGTAATCATAAAAGAGATATAAAAAGGGCTGTACAAGGCCCGCGTATCCGCACAATACAAGCACTCTTTCCTCTTCAAGGAAGCTTGCCCCGGTAACCTGACCCTGGATTGGGTAGACCTCTATCTTTTGAGCCACATAAGTTCCCGGAAGTTTGGGAAGTTCATAAAGGGTTGTATTGCTGCTAAGCCACTGCTTGGTGAATAAATAAATTCCATCCGAAGCAACAATGAAGGCTTCACAATCAAATTCTGTCTGATTGAAGCCTGTGGAAGCAAAATCCTGCTGATCGCTGTAGCTAAACCAAATGGTATCGATGGATGGATTCCCCGACTTCAGGCTTCGCTTTTCGATTCGCAGGATATGCAGGTTCTTCCGCATCCCCATATTGTTACCAAAATCACCCACGTACACATATTCCTCATCTTGGGCAATCTCTTCCCAATCCTGATTTATTACACCCTGGAGGGTATGGCCACCCACGATTTCTGCACTTTCAGCATCTAAAAGATAAAGCCTGGTATCGGTATCATCGTTCATGGTCCACAGGACGCCATCCCAGTAGATCAAACCGGAAGTCTCCGGAATCTGCTCTCCAAGTTCTTTGGACCATTCGGGGCTTACATAGGCACCCTGGCACTTACAGCTCCCATCCTCTACCCTTGCCAGAGAGTCATAATTCAGGGCCTTCGGATCGGTGCATCCCGGATTTGCAGAATGACACGAAACAGGAATGCTCAGGAGTACAAAAAAAAGATATTTCGTTAAGTTACTTATCATCAGGGTATTTCAATATATTTCTTCGGGCCATTGGTATGCCAGACCTGGTAATTCCCAAATTCATCCCCGTAAATAAAATAGGCATCCACTCCCTTCTGATTTTCAACAAAATCCTTTGCCTTGTCCAGTCCCATCACCATGCATGCGGTAGCATAAGCGTCGGCCGTCATGCATTCATCGCAAAGGATGCTGACACTAAGCAGATTTGATCTTTTCGGGTAACCGGTGGCCGGATCGATTGAGTGGGTAATCATCACCCCGTCCTTTTCATAGAACTTCCTGTAGTTCCCCGAGGTAGCCAGAGAGCGGTTGTGCATGCTGATAATCACCTGCAGTTGTTTGCCAGGGATCATATTGCCCACCTCGGGACGATCCACGCCGATTCTCCAGAAGTTACCCTTGGTATTCAGACCCCTTGTGCGAATCTCACCTCCTACCTCTACCATGTAATTATTGCATGCCAATCCCTCCAGGTAGGAAGCAAGCACATCCACGGAGTAGCCCTGGGCGATGGCATTCACATTCAGCTTCACTTGGGGAATCGTTTTATGCATCTGGTCCCCCGCCAGTGAGATTTTATCCATCCCCACATACTGAAGCAGGCTGTCTACCATGGCACTGTCCACATCCTGCTGTTGACCCGGACCAAAACCCCAGGCATTAATAAGTGGTGCCAGGGTAATATCAAAGGCTCCGCCTGTGATCTGGTATACCCGGCTTGACTCCCGAAAAACAGTGCGAAACAGCGTATCGGTGCGAACCCCCGGATTATTCCGGTTTATGGCACTGATTATACTGGTGCTGTCGTAGGAGGATAGTGAGCTATCAAATACCCTGAGGATTGAATCGATCTCGTCCTGCAGATCATTCAGGGTAGGGTGCTGGTAGGTGATGCTATAGCTTGTACCCTGGGTAAATCCTTGAAATGAATAGTATTCACCCTTGGAAGCGGGATTGCAGGAAGTGCTCCAGACCAGAATCGCCAGGAACAAGAAAAAACTGAATTTCATGCGAAAGCTCTCTTATTAAACAACAATATACAAAACCCCTCTCACATACACCACCCCAAGAAAAGGATTAACTGCAATATAACACCGCGCTTTTAGGTAGCCTTGATAACAAGCGCTTCTCAGCCTTAGAGATACAGATCTTGGGTTCTGGTATTTGTGGGTGTCCCAATTCACAAAAACCGCAAATCACAGGATGGTGACTTTTGATAAAATGGTGACTTTCCTGCACTTTTCACACTCTCTTCACCGTTATATATTTTGCTTATATTCAGTGATATACAATATATATAAATGAATGACTGATATCTTAAGGGTCACGACATCGTGAAAAAGTCCCAGAGTGGTGACTTCCAAAAAACGTAATAATGAGTACCCCGATTATATCACTGCAGAGCTCTTTTTCTCAGCCCTTCTACATTGATCTCAGGGCAAGACACTCAGAAAAAGCAAGAGGGTGTACCTTATGATACAGCCTCCTTCAACAGGTTTATATTCTCCTAATTAAACGATACTGTTGCTAGTAGAGCTGCCTATATTTATTTACGAAGTAAAGAAATTCAGCAGCGATATAGCAACAGTAGAGTTTCTATCATCCAAAATCATCAAAGTCAATCATCTCGTCCGGCACCCCCATATCATAGAGCAGGTTCGATACCGCGCTGTTCATCATGGGCGGTCCGCACATGTAATACTCAATCTCTTCGGGCTCCTCATGGTAGCGCAGGTAGTTGTCGTAGAGTACCTGGTGAATAAATCCAACAGGGCCTTCCCACTTGTCCTCCTTAGCTGGCTCAGATAGCGCTATAT
>JAUVIT010000271.1 GCA_030592605.1 Bacteroidota bacterium | reverse complement strand
GAAAACATTCGCATGGTAATGGCGGGTACCAGGAAAAGAAAGACCCAGGGTGCTATGGCGAAAAGGGAATCCAAGGTAGCATAACCATTTTCTATCACATTGAATTGTCCGGGTACGATCCACATGAAAAGTGAGTTCAGCAGTAGAAATACTACGATAACCAGGTAGCCGGTAAGACTGCTGAAAAAACCACTGATCTCTTTTTTAAAAAGCGCCCACATTCTTGTCAGTAGATTATTGATCCAATACAGCTTCTGGAAGACTGGAATCGGGAAGATCGCGATAATCCATCATCCGCACTTCGTGAAAATAGAATTGTAGTATATCCTGATAGGAGAATCCGTCCCGGGCCATTTTCATGGCCCCTTCCTGACTCATGCCGATACCATGTCCAAATCCTTTCCCCCATACCAGTACGCTGTCTCCATCCGGAAACATATCAAAAAATGCAGATCTGAATCCCCAGTCCTCTCTGATCTTGGTCATTTTGATAGAATCCTTATCAAGAATGAAAAACTTCTTCCTCCGCATCTGCTCAATATAGATGATCTCCTCGGGAATACGAGTCACAGATCTCATTCCGTTCTTCAAAAGGTAGGCTTTCCATGCTTCAAAAGAGATGGTATCCTGCCACTTGGCCTGTGACTGATGCAGGGAGTAGGGATCCACCACCGACTGCAGGTAATCCACATCGGCAAGCCATACATCTGAGGCCCGCTGGGTTTGTCCACCGCTGTTGGCATGATAGGCTGCAGTTATCAGTTTGAAATTAAAATCGGCCAGCACCATTCCACTGGTCTCCACGATAGCTTCCAGGATTTCCGGATTTCTGGCACTCTTTCCAAGGTAGTTCTGACAATGTGTCCCATCGCAAACTTCAAAACCCTCATTGGTATGCCGGTCCATTTGCTTCAAGGCATAGGTTCGGCAGAGTATGGACTGTGCTTTGTAAAACTCCTTTGGAGCATTGGGCCCTGATTCGGCTTCGACCACTCCAGCCAGATATTTATCCAGATCCACATGATTTATCAGGGTCAGGTAACGGTCTTCCGGAATTACCAGGAGGTTATCATCGAACATCCGTGATGTAATTTCAGGAGTAATTGACCTCAATCGAAAAACCGACTCTTCGGAGAGGGATCTTAATTCAAGATTTGAAGCGTAGCCAAAATCTCTTTCCGCATCCAGCACTTTTACCTTACCCTCCTCCAGGGTCAGGTAGAGAATATCTCCCTCTTCCAGCCTGAGTCTCACTTCTCCATCAAGCAAAAGCTGGTAGTTTCCAGAGGAACAATAGACCACTGCAGCCTTCACCAGGTGGTTCTGGAAAAGCCCCACCTCCACTGGTTGTGCCACCGTTACGATCCAGGAAGTTACTAGCAACAATACCCCTACAATCCGCTTCATTCAAATTCCGCTTTTAACAATTCAATCATCCGTTCTCCAATTCTCTGAGAAACCCCTGCCTCGCCCAGCTCACTTTTTATCACCCTGTACCCATCCAGCATTTCCTCGCGATAGCCATCATCAGTCAGGATCCTGTTCAGCTCCTTACGGGTCCGATCCGTTATGTCCTTCTGGACCACCTCCTCCACCAGTTTCTTTCCGTAGATCAGATTCACCAGACTTATAAATTTAATCTTTATTAATCGTTTTGCAATGCTATAAGCAAGCTTACTGGTCCTGTACAGTACCACCTGGGGAAGTTCAAACAGGGCAGCCTCCAGGGTGGCCGTTCCTGAGTTAACCAGTCCCGCCTCTGCACAGGTAAGCAGGGCATAAGTCTCTTTGTAAATAAGCTTAACATTTGTCCCCTCTAAATATTGTTGGTAGATAGAAGAATCGATGGAAGGTGCACCCGCCACCACAAACTGATAGGCCGGATGCTCCCCGGCCAGAGTGAGCATGGAGGGTAGTGTGGTCTCAATCTCCTTGATTCGTGAACCTGCAAGAAGTGCCACCAGGGGTAAGTCACCAAAGCCGTGTTTCAGGCGCCACTCTACTTCTCCTTCAAACTGTTCCCTGAAAGTGGCCACCTGGTCCACCAGAGGATTGCCAAAATACTCCACTTCCATATTGAATCGTCCAAAAAATTCCGTCTCAAATGGGAGAATGGTAAAAAGCCTGTTCACATATTTTTTAAGTGCCTTCACCCTGCGTTGTTTCCAGGCCCAGACCTTGGGTGAGATATAGTAGAATACCCTGATCCCATGTTCCGAAGCAAAACGGGTGATCCGCAGGTTAAAACCTGGGTAGTCTACAGGAATCAGCACATCAGGCTTCCACTCAATGATCTTACGCTTGATGAGACGCATGTTTCGAAATATCTTCCGCAGGTGAAAAAGTACATCAAGGAACATATAACTGGTCTCCCGGTAATGCATCACCATTCCTTCGGCCACCTCCTGCATGAGATCGCCTCCCATGAAGCAAAACTCTGCCTGTGGATCAGCCTTAAGAAGCCCTTTCATCAGGTTTGAGGCGTGAAGATCTCCGGAGGCTTCACCTGCTATTAGAAAATACTTCATACCTCCTTCATACCATTTTGAGTATCAACATTACAAATGCCAGCAAGAATGTGGCAAAAATAACCCCCCTGGCCGAAAAATTCCTGTTGGTCCATATAAAAAGGAAAAAAAGCAGCAAGTTGGGAATGGCAGTGAGGCTCACCACCTTGGACAGCATCTTCATTTCCTGGAAATACCCCAGGAAATCCACAAAACCACGATCACTCTTAATGAGCCAGAAAACCAGCAGGGTCAGGGACGGCAATACCAGCGCAGGAATCAGTCCGGTAAGTAAGGTATTGAATTTCTTCTCACTCATGCTTACCTGTTTGTGCTAACTCCAGTGATTTCATTTGCTCCAGAACCCCATAGGCCGTGAGATCGGTGGAGATGGGAACAACCGACACATACCCGTTCTTAAGGGCCCATTCATCGGTACCGGTTCCTCCGTTTTCAGGCTCCCGGTTATGGAAAAATCCAGTCAGCCAGTAATATTCCGACCCCGTGGGATCTGTTCTTTTTTCAAACTCTTCTTTCCAGTAGCCATTGGCCTGACTACAGATCCTGATGCCCTTAATCTTTTCTGAAGAGAGCGCAGGTATATTTACATTAAGACAGATTCCGTCAGGCAGTCCCCTCTCCAGCACATAAGTGATCACCTCTTCTGCATAAGGAACACAGGCCGTGAAATCAGCTTTTGGATCATAATCGAGCAAGGAAAAACCAATGGAGGGGATGTGGTTCACAGCACCTTCCATGGCCGCTGCCATGGTACCTGAATAGAGTACACTGGATGAGGAATTGGATCCATGATTGATCCCCGAAAGCAACAAGTCTGGTTTGTGTTCAGAGAGACTGTTAAAGACCAGTTTCACCCCGTCAACCGGTGTGCCATTGCATACATACCTGGTGAGTCCGGGCTCTTCAGAAACAAGTTTGACCCGGAGAGGGACCTTAATGGTGATGGCGTGCGACATCCCCGACATGGGCTCACGGGAAGAGATGGCTACCACATCTCCAAACTGCCGGGCAAGGCTTATTAGAGCTTCCATGCCTCCGGCATGCATGCCATCGTCGTTGGTAACCAGTATCAAAGGGCTTCGATTCATGGTATCTTTTTAAGCTTACAAAAATATCTAAAATCCATGAGAACCGGGGGTTTTTATTTTTAATTTCATACAGTGAACATTTAGGACCTGCCGTATGTTCTTGAAATGAAATGATCCATGATCAAAACCAATTAATATGAATATGAAAAAAACAGTACTGTTAACAGCGCTTGTACTGATGGCCTGTTCAGTTTTCTCCCAGAATCTGGCCGATCTGTTTGAGCAAAACAAACAATCGGTGGT
>JAUVIT010000025.1 GCA_030592605.1 Bacteroidota bacterium | reverse complement strand
ATCCGAGATCAGGTACTGGATCACTGTAGCCTTCTCCGCTGCCTCCTCAATGGTAAAAAGGGATTCGCCGGGTACAAAACCATCTTTTACAGCCCGGTCCCAGTCCTCTTTAAATTCGGGTGCCTGACCGATGATCACGTTGATCCCGTTGTCTTTCAGGTTCAGTGCCTGGGCCGGACCCTGAACACCATATCCGATGATTGCGATCACTTCATCCTTCAGCACTTCACGTGCCTTTGAAAGGGGAAACTCTTCTCTGGTTACGACGTTCTCATCAACGCCGCCAAAATTTAATTTTGCCATTTTGTAAAAATATTATTGGTTGTTTTTTAATTGTTAATCACTATTGGTTAATAGGTTACAGTATCATTGGCTGTGGCCTCATGGTGTGAATCCATCTCCTTCAGGTAGGCGGAGATCTCCTTGATCTGCTTGGTAAGTGCAATCCGGCCCGATCTTGCGAACTGGAGCACACCATAGGATTCAAGCTCCCTGAAGAGCTGCTTGGTCTCCTCTTTATGACCGGTTTTCTCAACAACAATATATTCCGGTTCAATGGTAAGAATCCTTGCATTGTGCTTGCGGATAAGTGTCTCTACCTCGTTCCCGTTGGCAAATGAAGCCGTGGGCACTTTGTACAGTGCGATCTCCTGATACACAATCTCATCCAGGGTATGGTAGAATGCCTTCAGTATCCCGATCTGCTTCTCGATCTGCCGGGTCACCGTCTTGGCCATATCCTCCGTAGCATGGATCACAATGGTGAACCGATAGATCCCCCTCACCTCCGATTCGGAAGTATTCAGGCTTTCAATATTGATCTTTCTGCGTGAAAAGATCACGGTGATCCGGTGAAGGAGCCCAACTTTGTGCTCGCTGAAAACCGATATGGTATATTCCTTTTTCATCACTTTTCTGTTTTTCTTTTAAAGACGTAAGCTTGATCTCAGTTTATTATTACTCCAGGCGGATATCCGACACCGAAGCTCCGGCCGGAACCATGGGGAAGACGTTCCCCTCCTGCCTTACTTCAATCTCCAGTAAACAGGGTCCCTCTTTGGCCAACATATCATCCAGTGCCTTATCCAGATCTTCACGTTCGGTGATCTTCTTAGCAGGCACTCCAAAGCCCTCGGCTATCATACTGAAATCGGGGTTGGTCAGCCCTGTGCTTGCATACCTCTTATCAAAAAAGAGTTCCTGCCACTGCCGCACCATTCCCAGGTACTGGTTGTTCAACAGGATCATCTTCACCGGTAGCTTATACTGTGCGATGGTCCCCAGCTCCTGGATGGTCATCTGAAATCCGCCATCGCCTGAGATTGAGACTACTGGCCTGCCAGGTTTGGTAAATGCAACACCCATGGCTGCAGGAACCCCGAAGCCCATGGTACCAAGTCCACCCGAAGAGACAAAGGAATTACGCTCCTTATGCTTATAGTACCTTGCAGCAGCCATCTGGTTCTGTCCCACATCTGTGACAATGATGGCACGTCCATCGGTCTTCTCCGAAAGCTTGTGGATCACCTCTCCCATATTCATCTGCTCCCCGCTGGGGAAACAGTCTTTGTTGATCACCTTCTCCATCTCAAGGGTCTCCAGCTCGCGGAACGACTCCAGCCAGTCGGCATGTTCAGCCGGTTTAATCCTGGGCAGAAGAAGCTGAAGCGCCTGTTTGGCATCGGCATTGATGGCCACATCGGTCTTGATGATTTTATCAATCTCCGAACGATCGATCTCAATATGGATCACCTTGGCCTGTGTGGCATAGGTATTCACGGTACCGGTTACCCGGTCATCAAAGCGCATCCCAATGGCTATAAGCACATCACACTTATTTGTATTGATGTTGGGCGCATAATTTCCATGCATGCCCAGCATACCCACATGCAGGGGATGATCCTCTGGAAAAGCAGAGATTCCGTTCAGAGTATGTCCAACCGGTATGCCTGCCTTCTCAACAAATTCCTTGAACTCCTCTTCGGCCCGGGAGATGGTTACTCCCTGTCCGCATAGCACAAAAGGCCTCACAGCACCATTGATCAGTTCGGCAGCTGCCTCTATGGACTTTGAATTGGGCTGTGGCTTTGGAATATAGCTTCGAACCTTCCTTCGCTTCTTGTAGTTATACTCCACCTCCTCCACCTGGGCACTTTTGGTGATATCGATAAGAACCGGACCGGGTCGCCCCGAATTGGCATAAAAGAATGCTTTGGCTACCACATCACAGATCTCGTCGGCGCTGGTAATCTGGTAGTTCCATTTGGTGATTGCCATGGAAACACTGACCATATCGGTCTCCTGGAAGGCATCCGAACCGAGCATGGGGGCAGCAACCTGACCTGTGATACAAACCAGGGGTGTGGAATCAAGCATGGCATCGGCCAGACCGGTCACCAGGTTGGTGGCTCCGGGTCCCGATGTGGTAAAGCAGACCCCCGGCTTCCGGGAGATCCTGGCATATCCCTGGGCCGCATGCACCGCACCCTGTTCATGCCTGACCATCACATGCTTCAACTTATCTTCATAATGATACAAGGCATCGTAAACGGGCATAATGGCCCCTCCGATATAGCCAAAAGCGGTATCCACTCCCTCTTCCAGCAACGCTTTTACAAGAGCTTCAGCTCCGGACATCTTCTGTCCGGATGTCTTCTCTTCAGCTGCCTTCTTTTTTGTCTCTGTATCCATGCTGTTATTATTTTGAGATTCTGTTTTAAGATTCATTGAGTAACCTGATGGCTCCTCTGTCTGCCGACGATACCATACTGGCATATGCTTTTAATGCTTTTGACACTTCCCGTTCCCTCTTTGGCTTCCATCCGTCGACTTTGCTATCGGCGTCTTTCCTTCTCTGCTCCAGTTCCTTGTCGTCCAGCAACACATCCATGGAACGCGCCTGGATGTCGATCCGGATCATATCCCCGTCCCTGATCAAAGCAATGGCACCGCCATCTGCTGCTTCGGGCGAAATATGACCAATGGAGAGTCCGGATGTGCCTCCGGAGAAGCGGCCATCTGTTATCAAAGCACATTTTTCTCCAAGATGCCTTGATTTAATATATGAGGTGGGATAGAGCATCTCCTGCATGCCGGGTCCTCCTTTTGGTCCCTCGAAACGGATCACCACCACATCCCCGGCTTTCACTTTGTTTTCAAGAATAGCATCACAGGCATCATCCTGTGAGTCATAAACCTTGGCCGGACCTTCAAATTTCATGACCTTTTCGGAGACTCCGGCTGTCTTCACGATGGAGCCTTTAAGGGCGATGTTCCCGCTCAGAACAGCCAGTCCCCCGTCATTGCTATAGGCATGTTCAATGCCCCTGATACAACCGGTCTCCCGGTCCAGATCAAATTCCTCGTATCGCTTTTCCTGCGATCCCATGGTCAGATTGAATTCCCCCCCCGGGGCCGCTGAATAGAGTTGTTCATTTCGGTCGCAGGGCTGATTATTAATCAGGTCGCAGCACTCCATGGCCGCTCCCAGGGTACGTCCATCCACCCGGTTCACATCCCTGTTGATGAGTCCACCCCGATCCAGTTCCGCCAGTATTCCCATTATGCCTCCGGCCCGGTTTACATCCTCCACATGGTAGCTGGAGCTTGGTGCCACCTTGCATAATACCGGCGTATTACGAGACAGGCGGTCCATATCTTTCATAGTAAAATCAACTTCTGCCTCATGGGCAATGGCCAACAGGTGCAACACCGTATTGGTGGATCCGCCCATGGCGATGTCAAGCGTCATGGCATTTTCAAAAGCCTCATAGGTCCCGATGGAGCGCGGCAGCACCTTCTCGTTTCCCTCTTCATAATATGAGCGGGTATTTTCAATCAGATGGTTAGCTGCTTTTATAAACAGATTTTTTCGCTCCGCATGGGTGGCTACGATGGTTCCGTTTCCCGGCAAAGCCAGTCCTATCGCCTCATTGAGGCAGTTCATGGAGTTAGCAGTAAACATCCCGGAACAGGAGCCACAGGTGGGACATGCCAGTTTTTCGATGCGGGCCATTTTTTCATCACTCACAGACGGGTCCACTGCCATGACCATAGAATCCACCAGGTCCAGGGCGGTATCACCATCCCGGCCCGCCTCCATGGGTCCGCCCGAAACAAAAATAACCGGGATATTCAGTCGCATGGCTGCCATCTGCATACCCGGAGTAATCTTATCACAATTGGAGATACAAAACAATGCATCCACCTTATGGGCATTGGCCATATATTCGATGCTGTCGGCAATAAGATCGCGGGAAGGAAGCGAATAGAGCATACCGTCGTGACCCATGGCAATTCCGTCATCAATGGCTATGGTGTTAAATTCAGCAGCAAAATAGCCCGCCTCCTCGAAAATTTGTTTTACCTCCTGACCAATATGATGCAGGTGGGCATGACCGGGAACGAACTGAGTAAATGAGTTGGCAATGCCAAATACAGGTAAGCCAAACTGACTTTCCTTCATTCCATTGGCACGCCAGAGGCTCCTCGCCCCTGCCATTCTACGGCCCATGGTACTCGTATGGCTCCGGTATTGAATCTTCATCTTCCCAACTATTTATCTGTTCATTAAAAAAGCCATCCTCTTTCCTGAGAATGGCTTGGTATGCTTTTATCTGCAAAATACCGTTCTCAGGCCAACCCTGGATCAATCACCAGCACTAGCACCACGAGTAGAATATGCAGAATGTTGTTTAGCATAGTTTTAAAACATCGCTCAAATATAGAGATAAAATCAATTCGCAAGCGCAATTCCCTAAAAAAATAACGATTTATTCATCAGAGGGTTCATCCTCTTCCGATTCGGAAGGAAGTTCGAGCACTTCTTTGGATTCAACGGGGTCCAAGGTCTCCACATTCCGCAGTCTTCGCTCAATCTGGTTGGTCCTGGTGCTCCGTAAGGTCTCCAGTGACCCTGATGCCGTATTGAGCTGTTTCTGGACCTTGGATAACTGTTCGGAAAACTTGCTAAATTCATTTTTCACGGCACCCAGTACATTCCAAACCTCACTGCTTCTTTTCTGAACGGCCAGGGTCCTGAATCCCATCTGCAGGCTATTCATCAGGGCCGATAATGTGGTGGGACCGGTAATGGTGATCTTGTATTTCCGTTGCAGGGTCTCAAACAGTCCAGGATGCCTTAAGATCTCTGCATAGAGACTTTCTACCGGAAGAAACATAATTCCGAAATCGGTGGTATGCGGCGGATCGATATATTTTTCACTGATCTCCCTGGCAAATCCCTCTACGGTTTTGATCAAAACCTTCTGGGCCGTCTCGATATCTTCAGGCACCCCTATCTCATAGGCCGCGAGTAATACTTCATAAGACTCAATGGGGAACTTGGAGTCCACCGGCATCCAGACCTCTTCTTCAGTGCTCTTTCCCGGCAACTTAATGGCATACTCCACATTGGCCTGACTTCCCTTTTTGGTAGCCACATTCTTGCCATACTGGTCCGGAGTCAGAATCTGCTCCAGTATATTACCCAGCTGATACTCGCCAAGCACACCCCTGGTCTTTACATTGGAAAGCACCTTCTTCAGATCGCCCACACCATTGGCGATATTCTGCATTTCGCCCAGGCCCTTGTGTACCTGTTCCAGTCGTTCACTCACCAGTTTAAAGGATTCACTCAGCCTTTTCTCCAGGGTAGTCTGCAGCTTTTCATCTACGGTCTTCCGCATCTCGTTAAGTTGCTTTGTATTGTCTTCCCGGATACTCAAGAGATGCTTTTCAATGCTCTCCTGGATCAACTTCATATGATCGGTGGACTGCTTGTTATTATCAATCTGCTGCTTATTGAAGTCCCCAAACTTCAGCCTGATCAACTCATTCAGCTCCTTAATATTGCTGGCAAATTTCTCCTCGAATGAGAGAAGCGACCTGCTCAGTTCCTCCCGGTTGGTCTTGGCTGTCTCCAGGTTCTCTCTTCTGTTCCGTTCAAATTCATCCTTCAGCGTTCTCTCATTCTTTTCCAGAACGGTTTCGAACCTAAGTATGGAGTTTCCAAGCTCTTTTAACTTGGGTCCCATATCCCCCGATCTCCTGTTCCTGAAAGCGATAATTACATTTACAAGGGCAAGCAGTATTAGGATGCCAAGCAAGATTTCTGTCATGTTCCCGGTTTTTTCTTTAAAGATAGCACAATCGAAAAAAATTTACCTTTGTTCTATGTCGGAAGAGAAGAAACGGTTCATATATAGCCTGGTTTTTCCCGCATTCTTCCTGCTGCTGCTCTGGGCAGTGAAATTTTTCGAAATCAGCATGGAACTCTCTTTTGTGGAAGGAGGCGTCTACCCCAGGAAGTGGAGCGGGTTGCAGGGCATTCTTTTCTCACCCCTGATTCATGGGGGCTGGAAACACTTACTGGACAACTCCATGCCTGTGTTCTTACTTAGCCTTGCACTCTTCTATTTCTACCGGGATATTGCATATAAAATCTGGGGCCTGATCTACCTCCTGGGGGGCATTCTCCTATGGGGTGTGGGAAGAGAGGCTTACCACGTTGGTGCATCCGGACTAATTTACGGTCTGGCTGCGTTTCTCTTTCTGAGTGGTTTAATCCGGCGGGTAAATAGTCTGATTGCCATCTCCCTGCTGGTAGTCTTCTGGTACGGCAGTATGGTCTGGGGACTCCTGCCCTTTGATTTCGAGGTTTCCTTCGAGGCCCATATTACCGGGGCCATATCCGGCCTGGTCCTGGCTCTTGTCTACCGCGATCAGGGACCCGAACCTCAAAGATCGGAACTTGAGGATGAAGAGGATGAAGATGATGAAGATGATGAAGAAGAGGAAGCCCACCATTGATCCTTCAACAGGGCATATAGATGCTCATCCATCAGTTTAGCATCTTTCATCACTGCTTTTCTGTGAATGGCCTCTGGTCTGAACCAGTTTTTTTCAAGGACCCGCATAGAAGAGGGATTGTTTTCATAAATGCATGCAAAAAGCCTTAGCCATGAGGTCTGCGTAAATGCGTAATCCACCATGGCGGCCACTGCATCAGACATAATCCCCCTCCCCCAGTGCTTCTCCGAGAGCCAGTAACCAATCTCCCCGTTATAGCGATACACATCTTTTAGACCATGCAGCCCGATTCCCCCGCAAGCTTCACCATTAATTTCAATGGCCAGGATTATATCCTCCCTGTTATCGCCAACCATAGCCAACCACTTTCTGGCATCACCAAGGGTATAGGGATAAGGAAAACCATCCCTCAGGTTGGATGCAATTCGGGGATTATTGGCATGCTTAACAAGCGACATAGCATCATCGGGATGCCAGGGTCTGAGGCGAAAGAGTTTTTGTTCGATGACAGGCAGCTGCATCTGTCGAAAATACAAAACGCGATCCAATTATACAGTTATTATACTATTTTTACGCCGTTTATCGCACAGCTTATGTTTTTGAAGCTATATGAAAAGAATCCGGATCAAAAGCAGATCGACAAAATTGTAGAGCTGCTTCGGGATGGGGGAGTAATTATTTACCCCACCGATACGGTCTATGGAATCGGGTGCGACATCACAAAGGCCAGGGCTGTGGAGCGGGTTGCGCGTATTAAAGGAATTAAGCCTGAAAAAGCTCAGTTCTCCTTCATCTGTTCCGATCTGAGCCACCTCTCCGATTATGCCAGGCAGGTGGATAACAGGACCTTCAAATTGATGAAATCTCATATGCCTGGCCCCTTTACCTTTATTCTGACTGCCAGTACGCAGGTTCCCAAATCCATCAAGCAGAAACGTAAAACTGTGGGAATCAGAATCCCGGATAACAATATTATCCTGGAGATTGTCCGGCAACTGGGCAATCCCATCCTGACCACTTCCCTGAAAGAGGATGACCAGATTCTGGAGTATCCCACCGATCCCGAACTTATATACGAGGAATACCGCGATTTCGTAGATGCGGTAATTGATGGAGGATATGGGGGGATGATCCCCTCTACCATCGTGGACTGCAGCGGGGATGAACCCGAACTTATCCGCGACGGACTGGGTGAAATCGACCTTCATTAAATCCTTGCGAAGTCTGGTATTTTATTGTCCAGTTTCTTAACTTGCTGTATAAAGCTTCCCTAGCTATGAGAAACACCATTCAAAATTTTCTGGATCAGAAAAAAGTAGCCATTGCCGGCGCATCACCAAAGAAGGATAATTTCGGAAAATACCTGCTCACTGAACTTAATAAACTTGAAAAAGAGGTATACCCGGTAAACCCACACTACGACAATGTTGAAGGACATACCTGCATTCCCTCAGTCAAAGATCTGCCCGCAGATGTAGAAAATCTGATCCTGGCAGTTCCTCCGGAACTTAGTGTGGAGATTATTGAACAGGCTGTAGGATCGGGAATCAAACGGGTATGGATGGTGAAGGGTATGGGTAAAGGAGCTTATTCAGAAAAAGCCCATACTGTATGTGATGAAAATAAGATTAAGGTGGTTTATGGCTTCTGTCCCATGATGTTTTATGGAGGAGGTGGACACAAATTCCATCTCTGGCTCAGAAAAACATTCGGGAAACTTCCCGGTGAGTATCTGGTCTCTCCAAACTAAGTGACCTAGCGCCTCCAGAACATGGGGGAGAAAAGCACAAGAACCGTAAAAAGTTCCAAGCGGCCTACCAGCATCAGAAAGGATAGAAACCATTTGCCTGCCACATGCATCTCAGAGAAGTTAAGGGCTGGTCCCACTTTCCCAATACCCGGACCAATATTTCCCAGGGTGGCAACCACGGCCCCAATAGAGGTATTCAGATCGCTTCCTAAAATGGACATCACCACCATGGAGACCACTGCGATGATCCCGTAAAAAGCCATAAAGGCCAGCACACTGGTGACCACCGGCTCTTCTACAGCCATTTTATTTAACCTGACAGGAATAACGGCATTAGGATGAATCATCCGTTTCAGCTCCTGGGTGGAGTTTTTCAACATCACCACAACCCGCATAATCTTAGGACCACCTCCGGTGGATCCTGCCGATCCACCAAAAAACATCAGGGTAAAAATCAACACGATGAGCCAGGGAGCCCACTTCAGATAATCCGCTGTTGCATACCCCGTGGTAGTAATGATGGAGACTACCTGGAAAATGGCATTCCTAAAGGCCAGCTCCAGTCCTCCGCCACCCGTAAAGAAGAGTCCAAGGGTTACCAGCAATGTGAAACCTCCTATAAATCCAAGGTACCACTTAAACTCCTCATTCTCCCAGATCTTTCTGAACTGTCCGTGCATTCCAAAGTAGGCCAGGGTAAAATTGGTTCCAGCCAGGAACATAAATGCAGTAATCACATAATGAATATAGGGCGAGTTCCAGTATGCAATGCTGGCCTGCTTGGTGGAGTAGCCACCCGTGGCCATGGTGGTTAACGAGTGACAAAAGGCATCGTACAGGCCCATTTCACCAGCCCAGAGCAGCAAAGTCTCTGACAGTGTAAAAATCAGGTAGATAAACCATAAACGTTTGGCCGTATCCTTTACATGAGGATGGAGCTTATCGGGAGTGGGGCTGGGCACCTCGGCCAAAAAAAGCTGCATTCCTCCGATACCAAGGAAAGGAAGCAAAAGTAGTGTTAGCAGTATTATTCCCATCCCGCCAAGCCATTGTATCAGACTCCTCCAAAAAAGAACGGCGTGGGAAAGATCCTCAATGTTATTTAGAATGGAGGCCCCGGTGGTGGTAAATCCGGAAATAGTCTCAAAAAAGGCATCTGTAAAGTTGGGTATGGATCGCGTAAGCAGGAAGGGCAGGGTTCCGAAAAGCGAGAAAAGGATCCAGGCCCCTGTAACAATCACATAACCATCCCTTCGGTTCACCTCCAGTTTGGTTTTCCGTAAGGGCAGATAGGCCAACATGCCAGCAGAGACAGTAATGGCACCAGATAGCATAAACTGCAGGAAATCCTTCTCCCCGAAGATCAGGGACATGGGAATGGCCAGCCACATAAAGAAACCTTCGGTTACCAGGATAACACCCAGGATTCGAATAATGGTTCGGTAATTCAGCATCTCTTCCTAGTTGAAAAACTTGCCAATGGTATAAATTACTCCAGGCAGCGCAAACACCACTACACGGTCGTAAGGCTTAATATGCGTTTCACCATGAGCAATGAAAGCGTTTTTTCCCCGGATAACCCCACCTATAATGGCCTCCCGTGGAAAATCAATCTCTGCCAGGCACCCTAAGGTGGCAGGAGCATCCGGTTTCACCACAAACTCCATCACCTCTGCCTCGGTCCCGGTGAGGCACTTAATACTGGAGACCTCATCCGCCATGGTAAAGCGGAAAATCCTGCTGGCGGTGATCAATTTCTTATTGATGATGGTGTCTACTCCGATATTCTCCGCCAGGTGGATATAATCCATATTCTCAACTTCGGCAATGGTTCTTTTAACGCCAAGGTGCTTGGCAAGCAGACAGGATAGTATATTGGTCTCTGCATTCCCGGTTACAGCTATAAAAGCATCCATCTTCTCCAGTCCTTCTTCACGCAAGAGCTCCATATCAGTCCCATCACCATTGATAACCAGCGTATTGCTTAGCATATTCGATAAGACATAGCTCCTTTGACGGTCCTTTTCAATAAGTTT
>JAUVIT010000130.1 GCA_030592605.1 Bacteroidota bacterium | reverse complement strand
CTTAGGTTGAAAACTACTTTAGAACACTAAAAATATTTAATTTATTTTTAGAAATAAAACTTTCTGGAGTATTTGTCCGAAACGATTGAAGATGAAAAGGAATCTGTTATTTATTGTTGCAGGGTTGATTACATGTCAGCTTGCGTATAGTCAGCTTTCATTCTCAGATAAAAAACTGAGGGATAAAACACTGAATGAGGGTATTAGCTATGTGCATGAAGGGGAGTATGAACTGGCTGCTTCCAGTGTAAATCGTTGTCTCGAATTGGATAGCACTTATGCACCGGCCTGGTTGCTGAGGGGGCAAATATTTATTGAATGGGGAGTTTTGGAAGATGCCCGGGCCGATTTTCATAAGGCCCAGGACTTCGATCCTGCACTGGGGGAGGCCTATTTTTACGAAGGATACATTCTCTTTGGTACGGACTCAAGCGGAGAAGACAGGAGACTTTTTGATCTGGCCCTCTCCAATGGCTTTCAAAAACCATGGTCCTATTATTACAGGGCGCTCACAGAGATCAGGGATGGGATGGATGAAATGGCCATGGATGACCTTGTTCGGGCCATTGAACTAAAGAAAGACTTTGCACTTGCTTATCATGAGCGTGCTGGTATCAAGCGAAGGAACGGAGATTTCCAGGGATCTCATTTCGACTATCAGCAAGCCATTTCTTTTGACTCCGACTTTGCCCTGGCATATAATAACAGGGGGTCAGTAAAAATTTTGATGGGAGACTATAGCGGGGCCATAGAAGATTACTCCATGGCGCTTGAACTTGATCCGGAGCTTGTTATTGCTCTGAATAACAGGGGTTATGCCCGATATTTTACGGATGATAAGGAAGGCGCCCTACATGATTTTAATGCAGCCATAACCAGTGGGGCACCCTTAGCCTCAGCAAAACTTAATAAGGCATCTCTGCTTGCGAAGCAGGGCGAGATGATTCCCGCCCTGCAGCTCCTGGATGAAACCTTGCAGGAATATCCCGATGAAGCAATGCTCTATCTGAATAGAGGATTGGTCAGGGAACTGACAGGTGATCTAGTGGGAGCTTGTGAAGACTGGCACCAGGCCATAGCGCTTGGTGCTGAGGAAGCCCGCGAATTTATTAATGAATGTGACCGTTGATATGAGATCTACTTCTATTAGATGGATAATTACAGGCTTATACTTAGTGGCCGTATATGCTAATGCCTGGTCGCAGGAGGATGTGAAGATCAGCAACAAAACTTTTAAAACAGGAATCAGTACAGGTTTTAAGGAGGCCTGGGACAGTGTGAAAGAGGGAGACCGGAGTTATAAGGGGGGATTGGGCACCTATCCTATGGCCAGGGACCACTATCTCTACGCACATCAGTACAATCCTGATAATGCAGCACTCAACTATAAACTGGGGGTATGCTATCTATTTACGGACAATAAGTATGAGGCAATCAATTATCTGCTCCGTGCCTATACAATCGATCACCAGGTAAGTGGAGATATTCACTTGTTGCTGGGAATGGCCTACCAGCAGGTACTGGAGTTTGACAAGGCCATGGAACAGTATAACTCCCACAGCAGTCAGCTTGAGCCGAAAGAGAAGCAGGAGTTTTCAGTAAGGCTTACAAAGCGCTTCGATGAATGCATGAATGGAAAGAGCCTCTCCCGTAAGCCTGTCCGGGTGATCATCCAGCCCCTGGGTGAGGAGGTGAATTCGAAATATGATGATTATAATCCATTGTTTGCTAATCAGGACACCGCCCTCTTTTTCACATCACGGCGACCCTATGGCAAGGCAAAGCGAAATAAGATAGACAACAAGTACAATGAAGATATCTACAGTTCATCTCTGGAAGGTGGCATGTTTCAAAAGGCCTTCAGGTATGACAAACCATTTAACACAGAAAATAACGATGCAGTGGTTGCTGTGACAGCTGATGGCAATACATTGATTCTATACCGGGGAGCCATTCAGGGAGGTGATCTCCAGCTCACTTCGTACGATCCGGAAAAGAAAGCCTGGACGCGTCCCAAAAGTATTACAGGTAAACTCACAAGTAAGGATGGTGAAACTTCTGCATGTTTTTCCCCCGATGGAAAGGAGCTCTATTATGTTTCGAGAAACAGCAAACTTACCCTGGGAGGGAAGGACATTCTCTTATCCAGACTGGACAGCAAAGGGAAGTGGAGCGAGCCTGTGAATCTTGGCATGACGATCAATACCATCTATGACGAGGAAGGAGTATTTATTTCGCCCGATAACAACTACCTCTATTTTGCATCCAAGGGTCATACCAGTATGGGTGGATTTGATGTTTTCCGTTCGGCCAGGAAAGAGGACGGAAGCTGGTCAGATCCTGAAAACCTGGGTTATCCGCTGAATACTCCTGACGACGAGATCTTTTACATTACGGATCGTACAGGAAGCCATGGCTACTATTCAGCCATCAGGGAGGGAGGATCCGGTTCCAGGGACATCTGTAAGGTGATCTTTCTCGGGTCTGAAAAGGAGCTGGTTCTGATGACTGAAGATCAGCTGGTGGCCGGACCGGACCCTGGCCAAACAGGTTTTCTCATGATGCCTGAACTCAGGGTTCTGGATCACTCGCTGTTGCTTCATGGTTCGGTAATTGATACCACCGAAGGCATCGAGCCCATTGTGGCTAAAATGGAGTTTTATGAACCTTCAACAGGGGAGAGGAGAGCTTTGGTGGTTTCAGATACCACAGGTTCATATACGGTCAGCTTACCTGAACCACAAGCCTATGCCATTGAGATTAATGCCTCCGGCTATCTATATTATCTCGATATTTTAGATTATACTTCTGCCAGCGGCGATGAAAAATTACGTCAGGATTTCTTCCTTAGAAAAGTGGAGGTGGGCACAAAGGTAGTGCTGGATCATATCTACTTTGAGACAGGGAAAGCCATTCTTAGACCGGAGTCTGAAGAAGCCTTAAACCAAGTGCTCCGTTTCCTGGAAAACAATCCTACCATGAGACTGGAGATTTCCGGACATACCGACAATACCGGATCACTACGTATTAACCAGAAGCTTTCAAGAGACAGGGCCAGTTCTGTGGTGAATTACCTGGTCGGAAAGGGCATCCCCCAGGAAATGCTGGAGTCAAAGGGATATGCTGATACACAGCCTGTTGCGGAAAATAACACCACAGAGGGAAGAACGAAAAACAGGCGCGTCGAATTCATAGTGCTTTCCAAGTAGATCCTGTTGTTTAACAATTTCTTTCCTGTCGGAAAATATTACTTTTGTCCGTATGAAACAGACACAATTTTATAGCCATCATTTGATGCTTGGTGCAAAGATGGTCCCCTTTGCTGGTTTCCAGATGCCGGTGGAGTATACAGGTGTGAGTCAGGAGCATATTAATGTCAGGGAGAACGTGGGAATTTTTGATGTATCACACATGGGTGAAATATGGATTAATGGTCCCTATGCTTATGAACTGGTTCAGAGAATCACATCTAATGATGTGGCCCTGCTGGAGAAGGGGAAGATACAGTATAGCTGTTTCCCAAACGACAAGGGAGGTATTGTGGATGATCTGCTGGTCTATATGTATGATGATGAGAAGTTTTTGCTGGTGGTCAATGCATCCAACCTGGAGAAGGACCACAACTGGATCATAAAGCAGAATACCAAAGGGGCAATTGTGGAGAATGCTTCGGACCAGGTTTCACAGATAGCTATTCAGGGACCCAAGGCCACTGAATTATTGCAGCGTGTGACTGATGTTGACTTGTCAGCCATACCCTATTATCATTTTACCACCGGTGAAGTTGCCGGGGCAAGGGATGTGCTTATTAGTAATACTGGATATACTGGGGCAGGAGGATTCGAACTCTACATGTTTAATGGAGATGCCGCACAGATATGGGAAAGGATTTTTGAAGCAGGGAAGGACCTGGGCGTGCAGCCAGCCGGACTGGCAGCCAGGGATACCCTGAGGCTGGAAATGGGATTTTGCCTCTATGGAAATGACATCAATGAAACTACCTCACCACTTGAAGCAGGTCTGGGATGGATTACCAAATTCAATGAGGGTAATGACTTTATCAACCGGGCCGAACATGAGCTGCAGAAAGCCGAAGGCGTAAGCAGACGACTCATTGCATTCGAACTGCTCGAACGGGGAATACCCAGGCAACACTACCCCATACTCGACCTTGAGGGTAAAGTCATTGGAGAGGTGACTTCCGGAACCATGTCGCCCATGCTAAAAAAGGGAATTGGAATGGGATATGTGGAGCTTGCACATGCGAAAATGGATAGTGAGATCCGTATTGGTGTTCGTAACAAGCAGCTTGCAGCCAGGGTGGTCAGGCCTCCCTTCTATAAGCCCTGAGTTTAATTAATGAGATATGGAGAAGCACAAAATCGAGGTCTGCTATTCACCTGCACTTTTCCCCTATTATGAGAACAGGGATGCAGTTGTGGTGGTTAACGATATATTGAGGGCCAGCTCGGCCATTGTGACCGCATTTATGAATGGGGTGGAACGGATCATTCCGGTGGGAACTCTGGAGGAGGCAAAGGCTTATAAGGAGAAGGGATTTATGGTGGCAGCCGAACGGGATGGAATTGTCAGGGATTTTGCTGATTTTGGAAATTCGCCCTATAATTTTTCTTCCGAGCGTGTGAAGGGTAAACAAATCGTTTACAGCACCACTAACGGGACAAATGCCATCAATCTTGCTTCCAGTGGGAGCGAGGTGCTAATTGGCGCTTATCTCAATATTTCGGCTCTGGCAAAGCATATTAAACAAGCTGGAAAGGATCTGTTGATCCTCTGTGCAGGTTGGAAAAATAAATTCAACCTGGAGGACACCCTCTTTGCAGGTGCGCTTTCTAAGCTGGTTTTGGAAGACGATCAATTTTATACCATCTGTGATGCCACGCTGGGTGCCATGGACCTCTATGAAGCAGCCCAGGGAGATATGATGGCTTATATTGAGAAGGTGGCTCAGCGCCACAGGTTAAAAAAGAACAATCTGGACGATGTAATAGGATATTGTCATGAATCGGACCTGACAGAATTAATCCCTGTACTGAATGGAGATCATCTGATCTCACTTCAAAACAATAAGTAAAATCGATTAAATAACTATAGATTGAAAGTTATTCACAATGTTTGGCAGGTGTTTTTATTAAATGTAATTTTATTGTTATTCAAATAACAATTCGCAATTAACTCACTATCTCATTAACACACTAACTTAATAGTCATTATGAAAAAACATAACTTTTCCGCAGGCCCCTGCATCCTTTCGTCCTACACCATTCAGAAAACTGCAGAAGGTATCCTGGATCTGAACCAATCGGGACTTTCTGTGATGGAGATCTCCCATCGTAGCAAGGATTTCATGGCCATCATGGATGAAACACAGCAACTCTTTAAGGATCTGCTGGATATTCCTTCGGGATACAGTGTTTTGCTTCTTGGAGGTGGTGCCAGCATGCAGTTCTGCATGGTCCCCTATAACCTCTTGAATAAGAAAGCAGCCTACCTGGATACCGGTGCCTGGGCCAACAAGGCTGTGAAGGAGGCGAAACTATTTGGAGAAGTGGATGTGGTTGCATCATCAAAAGATACCACTTACTCCTATATTCCAAAGGATTATAAAGTACCCGGCGATGCTGATTACTTTCATATCACCACCAACAATACCATCTATGGTACAGAGATCAAGGAGGATATGGATTGTGCTGTCAACCTGGTAGCCGATATGTCGTCCGATATATTCAGCCGGCCGGTGGATGTCTCCAAATATGCCATGATCTATGGTGGTGCGCAGAAAAACCTGGCCCCGGCAGGGGTCACTTTTGTGATTGTAAAGGATGAGATTCTTGGAAAAGTCAACAGGGCCATTCCAACCATGCTCGATTACAGAACCCATATTGACAAGGGATCGATGTTCAATACACCTCCGTGTGTGCCCATATATGCAGCCATGCATACCCTTCGCTGGTACAGGGAACTGGGTGGCGTAGAGGCCATGTATAAAATGAACATGGAAAAGGCCGCTATCCTTTATGATGAGATTGAGCGCAACTCCCTCTTTGTAT
>JAUVIT010000043.1 GCA_030592605.1 Bacteroidota bacterium | reverse complement strand
AGATTAATTGCTGATAGCGCCTTCTTCTATTTTGGTCTGGCCAGTATGATCATGGGGACCCTCCTGTTTATTGTTGGTTTCCTGGGAGAACTGATCTCCCGGAATGCTGCAGAGCGAAACAAATACGAGGTGGATAAGGAGATCTAAAGTGAAGATATCTTTAATTATTCCGGTTTTTAACAGACCTGAGGAGACCGGGGAGCTGCTCCAGAGCTTAAGCCTTCAAGCAGACCAGGATTTCGAAGTGATCATTGTAGAGGATGGTTCGTCGCTAAGCAGCGAGCCTGTGGTAGAGAAGTACAGGGATCTTCTGAATATCAGCTATTACTTTAAGGAAAATTCGGGACCCGGACCCAGCCGTAATTTTGGTTGTGAGAAGGCCAATGGAAGCTATGTGATCTTCCTGGATTCAGATTGCGTTCTGCCCGAGGGCTATGTTCAGATTGTCAGGGAGACCCTGGAAAGGAATTTTACCGATGCTTTTGGCGGACCAGACAAGGCCCATAAGGACTTCACAAACTTTCAGAAAGCCATCAACTTCTCCATGACCTCTTTTTTAACCACCGGAGGCATCAGGGGAGGAAATGAAAAGATGGAGAAATTTCATCCACGCAGCTTTAACATGGGCTTCTCAAAGGAAGTGTTTGACCTTACGGGCGGATTCTCCACCATGCGTTTCGGGGAGGATGTGGATCTGAGTATCCGTATTCTGGAGAAGGGGTTCACAACCCAGTTGATCAGGGATGCCTATGTGTATCATAAAAGAAGAACTAACCTGAGACTCTTCTTCAAACAGATCTATAACTCGGGTATCGCAAGAATCAACCTCCAGCTTAGGCATCCGGGAACCTTAAAGCTTGTTCATTCCTTACCTGCTCTTTTTACACTGGGTGTGATTCTGCTGCTGCTGCTCTCCTTCCTGGTAAGCATATTCTTTGCCGTGCCAATTCTGTTCCATATGCTTCTCTTGTTCCTGAGTGCTACTCTGAAGAACAAGAGTCTAAGCATTGGATTGCAGGCTGTTGTTACCAGCTATACACAGCTCTTTGCTTATGGCTGTGGTTTTTTAAATGCCTTCTGGAGAAGAATGATCCTGGGAAGAGACGAGTTCTCCGCATTTAACGAGAATTTCTACAAGTAGCCACTCTCTGTTTCTATCCAATCCAAAATCTCCTTACAGTTGCCGGGAGAGAACCACTGGTAGCGCTTCTCTTTCCTGAACCAGGTAAGCTGCTTTCTTGCAAATTTGCGGGTATTCCGCTTGATGAGATCCACTCCTTCGTAGATGCTTAACTCTTCATCCAGTACCCGGAACAGTTCCCGGTACCCAAGGGTTTTCATGGCCGTATATTCCTTCAGGTGTTGCACCTGCTTCACCTCCTCCAGCAATCCGGTCTCCATCATTTGCTCTACCCGCCGGTTGATCCGCGTGTAAAGGATCTCTCTATCCAGATCCAACGCAATCCGAAGGATCTGGAAGGGGCGTTCTTTTTTTGTGTCCGAAAGGAAAGTAGAATAGGGTTTACCCGTCTGGATGGAGATTTCAAGGGCCTTCAAAACCCGCATGTGGTTTTTCAGGTCCACTTTTTCATAGGAGACAGGATCCAGGCGAAGCAAAAGTTGTGTAAGCGCATCAAGGCCCTCTTTCTTAAGCCTGTCCTGGAGCTCTTCCCGCAATGTCTGGTCTACCTTCGGAAGGTCGTCGATTCCCTCACAGACCGCATCAATATAGAGTCCCGATCCACCTACCATCAGGACCAGGTTGTGTACCTTAAATAGCTCTTCCAGCTTTTCAAGCACCTGATTTTCATACATGCTTGCATTATAAGATTCCGTTACGGAGATGTTCTGGATAAAGTGGTGCTTGACCATTGCCAGTTCTTCGGGCGAGGGTACGGCTGTACCAATTGTAGTTTCCTTGTAGATCTGCCTGGAGTCGGCCGAGATGATCTCGGTACCAAAGTGTCTGGCCACCTCAAGACCACAGGATGTTTTTCCCACTGCAGTGGGCCCGGCCAGTACTACCAGAGTCTTTTTCATCTTAAAAGTCCTCCGGCATTCCAGCATCGAACATATCCGGGTCCAGATCGTCGATCCGAAGGTTATCGGGATCATCCATGGGATCAGACTCCTCAAATTCCTGGGATTCATCCATCAACTTGTCCAGGGCCAGTTGCTGGGGAGGATCTCCATCGCGGTCACCAATAAAGGGTGTAAGGCGGGTGGAGTTCTGATCCGACATTTCAATCAACTCGATAAAAAAGGCTCTGTCCGAAAAGAAATCAAAAAGATAGAGCATGCGTTGGTTGAGTTCACTGATATGCTCCTCCAGAGTGACCTGATCCATGATATAGCTGGTAACGTCCGGTTCCTGCATCATATCAATCAGGGTTATTTCCTGCTCCTTTTCCCACTGTTGGTTGCAGATAAAAAAGGAAGTAAGTTGGGAGGGATCATAACCCAGCTCCTTCTGAAGGGTAGAGTGAAAATCCAGGAAAGTATCTGTGCCCCCTGCTACCAGGTCCCGGTAAAAATCCGGATTCTCATCGCTGATAATTCTGAAGAGGAAGATCATCTTAAATAAGTTCCATTAAAAATCTGATGGTATCAACTCCATCTGCATAATCCCAGGGCATCGGCATCTGTGTGGATCCCGCTTGGATGGCACCTTCGATTTCCCCGTCGCTTGATACGATACACTGGATCTCCTGGTGGTGCAGTTCCAGCTCTTGTTGTACAAAGCCAATTTCCGAATATCTTTCATAAAAAACAACTCCCACCGGACTGGCAATGGAAGAGTCCTCTTTTAAGAGCAGGACCCCGTTGTCGAGGATGGGGTCCTGGTTCATCAGGTACATGGTCCTGTAATAGTCCACATTGTTGCCGTATTTATTGTGCTGGTACAAGGGGTGGAAACGATCCAGTACACCCAAAAGAACCTTCAGGTCGTATGTTTCAGGAATATAGAGTTTTGTTACGTTGCGGCACCCCATACCGAAATAGGTAAAAATATCCTCCCCCAGAGCAGCAAGCTCCTCTTCCGACTCTCTTCCGGTTAACACAGCAACCCCATTTCTGTTTTTCCTTATGATATGAGGAATGTTCCTGAAGTAGTATTCAAAGTAACGAGCACTGTTATCGCTTCCCGTGGCGATCACTGCATCCATACCGCTAAGGGTTTCATCGCTAAAGTGAATTCGCTTGCTAAAAGCTGGATCAATGGCAGATAGTATTTCGCCTAGCTTTTTGATTAAGCGGTCATCCTTGGAGGAAGGTTTGGCCAGCACCTTATGTCCACTTGCCAGCACAGACATCATATCGTGGAAACCTACCATGGGAATATTGCCCGCCATAACCAATCCCACAGAAAGCTGGGCTCCTGATGTTATGGGCTTGATATCATAGGGCTCCAGCCAATGTTGAAGCACCTCCTCATTCAGCATGGAGGCAATGCCTTCCAGGGCCTTCTTCAGAGCATCCGGGGTAAACCAGGGATTTAGAACAGGCTCATTTTTCAGAATTTCAAAAAACTCTTTGAAATACAGCTTGTTAAGCTTATCAAGATCCTGTGATTCAGCTTCTGACTGTAGTCCCTTGCCTTCGGAAAACTGCCGCAGGAAGAGCCCCAGCCGGGTAAAGGCTTTAATAAACGAGGAAGTAGTCTGCAAGGTCTTACTGGTTTTCCTGTCTGATCAGATTCAATGCCGATCCGGCCCTGAACCATGCAATCTGGTTTTGATTAAGTGTGTGATTGGCCTTAAAGCGATTGGTGGTACCATCGGAATGATGCAAGCAGATCTCAAGCTGTAAACCGGGTGCCAGCTCTTTTAGTCCAAGTACATCGACCAGATCCCCTTCCCTCACTAGGTCATAATCTTCCTTTTTCTGGAAGGTCAGACCCAGCATGCCCTGCTTTTTCAGATTGGTCTCATGGATTCTTGCAAAGGATTTGACCAATACTACCCGGACACCCAGGTGTCTGGGCTCCATGGCTGCATGTTCCCTGGAGGAGCCTTCTCCATAGTTTTCATCTCCAACCACAATGGAGCCAATGCCATCAGCCTTATAGGCTCTTGCGGTGGCCGGGACCGGTTCATATTTGCCGGATTGGTGATTCAGAACCGAGTTAGTTTGCTCATTGGCTGCATTCACCGCACCGATCAGCATATTGTCGGAGATATTATCGAGGTGTCCACGGAAGCGCAACCAGGGTCCCGCCATGGAAATATGATCTGTAGTACATTTTCCTTTGGCTTTAATCAGCAATCTAAGTCCAGTCAGGTCTTCTCCATTCCACCTGGCGAAGGGGCTTAGTAACTGTAATCGTTTGGAGTCGGGATCCACCGTAATTTCCACTGTACTGCCATCTGCTGCGGGGGCCTGGTAACCATTGTCTTCCACAGCAAATCCCTTTGCTGGCAGTTCCAGACCCTCAGGTTCATCCAACTTTACAGCGACTCCTTTTTCGTTCACCAGTGTATCCGTAAGCGGATTAAAACACATATCTCCCGCAATGGCCATTGCAGTTACAATTTCAGGTGAGGCTACAAAAGAGTGTGTATTTGGATTGCCATCGGCTCTTTTTGCAAAGTTCCGGTTGAAGGAGGTGATGATGGAGTTAAGCTCCTGCTTATCAGCACCTTTCCTGGCCCACTGCCCGATACAGGGTCCGCAAGCGTTGGCAAGTACCACCCCGCCTATATCTTCAAAGGACTTGATCAGGCCATCCCGTTCAATGGTGTAACGCACAAGTTCGGAACCGGGTGTAACGGTGTATTCCGCGGCAACCTTCAGATCTTTTTCGACGGCCTGGCGAGCCACCGATGCTGCTCTGGTAATATCCTCATAGGAGGAGTTGGTACAGGATCCAATTAGTCCCACTTCCAGTTTCTGCGGATATCCTTCCGATCTTACAGCCGCGGCAAATTTTGAGATGGGCCATGCCCTATCGGGCGAGAAAGGACCGTTAATATGGGGCTCCAGTGTGGAGAGATCAATCTCGATTACTTCATCGAAATACTTTTCAGGATTGGCATATACTTCGGGATCGCCGGTCAGGTGCTCTGCGATCTGATCTGCCTCAGCAGCCACATCGGCCCGTCCGGTACCGGAGAGGTAGGCTTTCATTTTCTCATCGTATCCAAACAGGGAGGTGGTGGCACCAATCTCAGCACCCATATTGCATATGGTACCTTTCCCGGTGCAGGAAATGGATGTAGCTCCATCACCAAAATATTCCACAATTTTTCCGGTGCCTCCTTTTACAGTAAGGATGCCCGCCACCTTCAGTATCACATCCTTTGCAGATGTCCATCCACTCAGCTTTCCGGTCAGTTTTATACCCACCAGTTTGGGAAATTTAAGTTCCCATGGTATGCCTGCCATTACATCCACGGCATCTGCTCCACCCACACCAATGGCAATCATTCCCAGTCCACCTGCATTCACTGTATGGGAATCAGTTCCTATCATCATACCTCCCGGAAATGCGTAATTTTCCAGAACTACCTGGTGGATAATACCTGCGCCCGGCTTCCAGAATCCGATGCCGTACTTATTTGAAACGCTACCCAGGAAATCGTAAACTTCCTGATTGGTATGGAGAGCACTCTTTAAATCCTCCAATGCCCCTGATTTAGCCTGAATCAGGTGGTCGCAATGCACTGTGGACGGTACAGCTGCCTTTGCTTTTCCTGCCTGCATGAACTGTAGCAGGGCCATCTGCGCCGTGGCATCCTGCATGGCAACACGATCCGGACTGAAATCCACATAATCAGTACCGCGCTCATAGGCTTGCTCAGGGGCGCCGTTAAACAGGTGACCATACAGAATTTTTTCTGTGAGGGTCATGGGTTTTTGAAGAATTTTTCTGGCAGCTTCAATTCTGCCGGGGAATGCCTGGTAGGCTTTTTGAATCATCTTAAAATCGAAAGTCATAGGGGCTAAGTTGAATTAATTGCAAATATATTGGAAAATGCTCTTTAAGCCTGACATAATACGCCATAGATTGTTCAGATTTTTATATTTTTATTGTGCAATCAAAAATGAGATAGATGAAGAGGGCCATGTTTGTTGAGAATGTAAGGATTGCAATGAAGTCGATCAGGACCAATTTACTGAGGACCATCCTGACCGTTATGATCATTGCCTTTGGAATCATGGCACTGGTTGGAATCCTCACCGCCATCGATTCCATAAAATTCGCCCTTACAGAGTCCTTCAGCCTGATGGGAGCCAATACCTTTACCATCGAATCGAGAAGTATGCATGTTCAGATTGGGAACCAGTCCTACCGCAAGAAGAATCATGATTTTATTTCTCATAAGCAAGCCCAGGAGTTTAAGGAAGCGTATGAACTGCCGGCCAATGTATCCGTATGGACAAGAGCATCGGGCAGTGCTGTCGTCAAGTACAAATCATACAAGTCGAATCCCAATACCTCGGTTTTAGGCGTAGACGAAGATTATATTTTTACTGCCGGGTATGAGATAGGGCAGGGGAGGAATTTCACTGCAGACGAAATCGCGAATAATGCAAATACTGTATTGATTGGTGAAGCTGTGGCAAAGGCGGCTTTTGAAAAGAATCAGGACCCATTGAACCGTTTTATTTCGGTGGGAGGTGGAAGGTACCGGGTTGTGGGGATTCTTAAATCAAGGGGTAACTCGGGGGCCATGGGAACGGACAGAACCTGCCTGATTCCTTACAGCAATGTAAGACAGTATTTTTCCAGGCCCCAGATGCGCTATTCCATCAATGTGATGCCCGCCCAGCCACAGATGCTGGATGTTTGTGTATCAGAAGCTGAAGGACTTTTCCGGCGTGTAAGGAATTTAGAGGCCAGGGACGAAACGGATTTTAATATTACAAAGAGCGATCAGCTGGCACAAATACTTTTGGAGAATATGAAGATGGTAACCATGGCAGCAACAATAATAGGACTGATCACTTTGATGGGAGCCGTGATCGGATTGATGAATATTATGCTGGTTTCGGTAACCGAGCGAACCAAAGAAATTGGTACACGGAAAGCACTGGGAGCTAAGTCATTGATGATCAAACGCCAGTTTCTCTATGAAGCAATTGTGATTGCCCAGATGGGCGCTGTTGTTGGTATTTTGTTAGGAATAGTTATTGGAAATGGTGTATCTTTAGCCATTGACTCAAGCTTTATCATACCATGGAAATGGATACTGACAGGGATTGTGCTCTGTTTTGTAGTAGGGGTTATTTCAGGCTATTTTCCAGCCGTTAAGGCCTCAAAGCTTGATCCCATCCAGGCATTGAGATACGAATAAGAAACGATGTATATGGAAGAACTGTTTTTGAAAAAGACATTCAACTCACCTGAGGTGGAGTTTATCGGCGATACCGGGGAACTTTCCATGGAGGGAAGATCAATTCCGGAAGATCCGGGCGAGTTTTTCGAGCGGTTGATTGACTGGATCAACGAATACTTCCTCTCTCCTGTTGAAAAAACTGTGATGAGTATCAAGCTCGAATATATCAACAGTGGATCATCCAAATATATGCTTGAGTTATTGCGGATCATGAAGATCAATCATGACTCAGGGAAGGATGTAAAAATCCTCTGGTATTTTGAGGAGGGAGATGAGTCCATCGAAGAGCTGGGGATTCATTATGAGCAAACCATCCAGATTCCCTTTGAACACATCGAATACTACTAATTCTAGCCCCAAGAAAAAGGGAGCCCCGTGGAGCTCCCCTTTAAATCAATGAAAGAAGTAATGTTTATGCCTTATCTACACTGTTCATATATATGAGCAGTTCAACAACTTTGGCAGAATATCCCATTTCGTTATCGTACCAGCTAACAACTTTTACAAAGTTGTCGTTCAGACCGATACCGGCTCCTGCATCGAAGACTGAAGTGCAAAGTTCACCGAGGAAGTCGTTTGAAACAACAGATTCTTCAGTATAACCAAGAACACCTTTCAGTTCGCCTTCGCTGGCCTCTTTCATGGCAGCGCAAACTGTTTCATAAGAAGCACCTTTGTCCAGACGGACAGTGAGGTCAACAACACTTACATTGGGGGTAGGAACCCTGAAAGCCATTCCAGTAAGTTTACCGTTCAGCTCGGGAATCACCTTGCCAACAGCTTTGGCAGCACCTGTGGAAGAAGGAATGATGTTCTGTCCTGCTCCGCGTCCGCCTCTCCAGTCCTTCATGGAAGGTCCGTCAACGGTTTTCTGAGTGGCAGTGGTAGCGTGTATAGTGGTCATCAGACCTTCAAGGATACCAAACTTGTCGTTCAGTACCTTGGCAACAGGAGCAAGGCAGTTGGTGGTACAGGAAGCATTGGAAACACAGTTCATATCGCTGCTGTATTTCTTATGGTTTACACCCATTACGAACATGGGAGTATCATCCTTGGAAGGAGCAGACATGATAACCTTTTTGGCTCCGGCGTCGATGTGACCCTGTACCTTCTCTTTGGTGAGGAACAAGCCTGTGGCGTCAACCACATATTCAGCACCTACGGCGTCCCACTTCAGATCTGCAGGGTTTCTTTCGGCAGTTACCCTAACGGTAGTTCCATTAACAACCAGGTTTCCATCTTTTACCTCTATAGTTCCGTTAAAACGTCCGTGAGTAGAGTCATATTTGAGCATATATGCGATATATTCTACATCGATCAGGTCATTGATGCCTACAACTTCCACCTCAGGCATTTCAGCAGCCACCCTAAAGACCAGTCTTCCGATCCGGCCGAATCCATTAATACCAACTTTAATTTTTCCCATGTTTTTAATTATTAAATGATTACGATATAAGTTGTTTTTGAAATAACAGGAGTGCGAATTTACGCAATTATATCCTAAGAGCAAAACCCTAAATGGGCCAAAATTTACTATTCACAAAGAGTTAATATCGGGGGTAGGAAGAGGCCGCTTTTGCAGCTTTACGTTCGGCTTTTTTCTGTTTTCTGCTCTTGGAGCGTGCAGCCTCACTAATGTCGATAATCCGACCAAAACGGTAGCCTACATTGAGGGTGAAAAAGATCCAGTTGTTCTGCTCGGTGGCCATAATTGGAATTTCCTTGTAGTAGGCTGTAATACTGATTCCTACTTCCAGTGCATGAAGGATGGCATCCTTCTGACTGTATTCAAAACTAAATCCTGTTTTTCCATATAAACCAGGTATAAGCTTTAATTCATCAAAGCCCTTATAGAAGGGTCCGCGTCCGCCAATACTCCTCTGGTGTATACCCGGATCAAACTTCAGGGACTCTTCATATATGATTTCTCCGATACCTGAAGTGGTGAATACCTTGTAGTATATGGGTTTGGTAAATCCGACCGAGAGACCACCTGCGTAATACAATCGTATAGAGATCCCGTTTCGGTCAATCTTACGGTAGAGCTCTTTTTGCCAGCCGGCCGTCCCTTTCAATTCCCAGAAGAGATTCT
>JAUVIT010000290.1 GCA_030592605.1 Bacteroidota bacterium | reverse complement strand
CTGGCCATTTTCTTCTCCGTGACGGGAATGATCGGCGTATTGCCCATGTTCCAGGTAAACCAGCTGACCCAGGTGGTCCGCGACGTGGTATTGATCCCCAATCAGGTGGAGGCGGGATTCACCTCCAACCTGGTTTCCGGACTCCTGGTGGCGATCCTGGTGGGTGTGGTTATTTTCGGCGGAATCAAACGAATCGGCAAGGTTACCGGACGAATGGTTCCTATTATGGTTGCTCTCTATGTTGGCCTGGTGCTCTATATCATCTTCTCCAACACAGGGAACATTCTTCCCAGTTTTGCCCTGATCTTCCGGGATGCCTTTACTGCTAAATCCGTTCTGGGGGGATCGCTGGGGGCACTGGTCCTTACCGGGGTCAGAAGAGCAGCATCCTCCAATGAAGCAGGTATCGGGACTGCTCCCATGGCGCATGGGGCTGCCAAAACCAACGAACCGGTTCGGGAGGGATTGGTGGCCATGCTGGGGCCCGTGGTAGATACCATTGTGGTTTGCACCATGACTGCCCTGGCCCTGATTATGACCGGTGTCTGGAATGCCGGCGAATCGGATGGAATCACCATGACTGCCGATGCTTTCGAGCGGGCAATGCCGGGAATAGGTGCCTATCTGCTTACCATATGTGTGGCTGTTTTCTCCATCTCCACCATGCTCTCTTTCCCCTATTATGGCACCAAGTGCTTCTCCTTTATTTTTGGAGCCAGGCACAGCTATATTTACAAGTGGTTCTACCTGCTTACCATCCCCCTGGGTGCCACAGCCACCTTAGGCACTGTGGTGGGCATCTTTGACGGTGCCTATGCCCTGATGGCCTTCCCCACCATGATCTCTGCCCTCCTGCTTTCTCCCCATGTGGTTCGAGCTTCCAAAGACTATTTCAATCGACTTAAAAGCAAACCAGACCATGGAAAAAGCTAAATCATGGATCATAGAATACAGGATTGTACTACTCTTTGCCCTGGCCAAACTTATGGTACATCTGCTAACCGCCACCAACTATGGCTTTCAGCGGGATGCCTACCTCTATATGGCACAAGCGAAACACCTGGACTGGGGATTTTTCAGCACCCCTCCCCTGGTGGCATTTGTAAGCCGCATCCATACAATTCTATGGGGCGATAGCCTGCTTGCCGTCAGGCTCTTGCCTGCACTCATCGGGACAGCCTCCATCTTTATGGCAGGATGGCTGATCAAACAGCTGAAAGGGGGAGTGATGGCCCAGGTAATCGGGCTTACCGCCATCCTTCTTTCCCCCGCCTTTCTCCGGACTTCTACCCTGCTTCAGCCGGTGGTATTCAACCACTTTTTTTGGCTGCTGACCGCAGTGGTGATATTCCAACTGGTAAGAAAGCAGGAGCCTAAACAGCTGCTCTGGCTGATTCCTGTGCTGGCTCCTGGCTGGATGGCCAAGTACTCCATAATTTTTTATGCCTCTGCACTTCTGGCAGCCCTTATAATCAGCCCCCACAGAAAGCTTCTCTGGTCAAAGTACCTGCCCTTGACACTTGCAGGCGGCTTGCTGCTGATCCTGCCCAACCTGCTATGGCAACATCAGCACAACTGGCCCTTGTTCTCCCATATGACCGAACTGCAGGATACCCAGCTGGACAACATGGTGCTAAAGGATTTCCTCTTAGCGCAACTATTTATGCACCTTCCGGCCATCCCGGTCTGGATCGGTGGTTTGATCTGGCTCATATCTAAGCGGAAACACCGTCAGTTCAGGCTCTTTGCCTGGGCCTTTGGGCTTACCCTGCTGATGATCATCCTGCTAAGAGGCAAGTTCTACTATACCATTGCAGCCTATACCATGCTTATGGTATTTGGTGGCATAGCCTGGGAGCAATGGGCAAAGCGGCCCTGGCGCTGGGTCGCATGGGTGATCCTGGCCCTAATGATCAGCAGCAGTATTTTCTCACTTCCCTTAAGTCTGCCCGTTTACAGACCCGAACGAATGGTGGAGTATGGACAAAAAATGGGTGAGCGGGGATTGGATGTCATGTTTATGTGGGAAGACGGGAAGGTCCATGAGTTGCCCCAGGATTTTGCAGATATGGTGGGCTGGGATGAACTGGGTCAGAAGGTGTGGATCTTCTATGAAAGCCTTGAGGACACCGTAAAAGCCTCTACCATGGTCTACGGAGAATTTTATGGTTGTGCCGGAGCCATGGATTACTACCGTCCCCATGAGCTGTACCCTGAAGTTAGCTGCTTCAATGATGCCTATATGGAATGGATTCCCAGATCGCCCGAAATGGAACATATGATCTATGTGGGCTACTCGGACCGTATTCCACAGTACTTTCAGGAGGTTCAGCTGGTAGGAAGGGTGGAACATCCCCATTTCAGGGAAAAGGGGCTGCCCATATGGTTTGGGAGCCATCCCACCCGGAAACTATACGATGACTGGGAACAGTCCTGGCAGGAGAGCAAGGGCCGGTTCACCAGAAAAAGCAGTCAGTAATGAATCCCTCTAATGGACCAGCTTTTTGATGGACCGATGAAACTGCCTTAAGGATGCGGGCCGGGCCAGAATGGTACGCTCGCTATCCAGAAGAAAAAGTGATGGTGTGGCATACACATTGTAATCGGAACTTACCTTTCCATTCCAGCCAAGCGGGTCATGAGCGGAAATCCAGGAGGGTTTAAGTTGCTTATACAGATACTCAAAATTCACCACCGAAGTATCAATGGAGATGGCCACCACCTCCAGGTCATAGTTATTTTCTGACAGGTACCATTCGTGTAATTCGGGCAAAAGCTCCCGGCAACCCTCACAGGTACTTGACCAGAACAGGACCAGCACAAAAGAATGACCAAGTTCCGAAAGCTGGAAACTTTTACCATTCACATCACGCATTATAATATCAGGAGCCTGCTGTCCGGGCGTCATCTTCTTATACCCTTCCATCCTGGAGAGCACCAGCTCTACTACATCTGATTCACAAGTTTCATCCAGATAGTGATCGGCAAGATGCATCTGCACACCTTCCATCTGGAGCAATTCAAATCCCTCCAACAAAAATTCAACCACAAAACTTCGAAGCTGCTCCTCCGTGCTTACATTCAACATGATCCAATCCACAGCCTCCATATAAGCCTCCTCCTGCTCATCCTCTGTAAGGGTATCCCCCTTGTAGAGAGAGAGGTAATCGATGAGTTTAAAGGTATAGACCGGCGCATAGAGCAGTGCAGGATCATCAATGGGCGCCTGATCAAAAAAACACTCCTTCAGGGTATCGATGCGCTGTCGATGCCTTATATCTCCGGGAATCATGGGAGCCCTGAATGCATTCATGAGCCGTACCGCATAAAGGTCCGGATATCGTTGGGTAATGGAGTCCATATAGTTAATTCGTTCCCTTTGAATCACATTATAGCGTGCTATTGCTTCATCAGCCACTCTTCCCTGGATGGGATATAGCTGCCTGTAAACCGACATCAGCTGCGCTTCATACCCTAATTCAAACTCCATGAATCCACTGTATACCAGATTCTCCATAGAATTCTCAAATAAGGGTACCGGTCTCAGCTCAGAAGAGACCACGAAAATCTCAATATTCTCCCTGTTAAAGATGAATTCAACAAAGCGGTTCTGGTTCCTGATGCTATCTACTCTGT
>JAUVIT010000012.1 GCA_030592605.1 Bacteroidota bacterium | reverse complement strand
TAGTATTGCATTGTTGGTCGGATAATGTATGTTCGTCTCTACAACAGTGCTGTCTTGCCTGATCTTTTCTATATCTTCCAACCCTTCATCTATGGCTATTTTGTTGAGCTCTACCAATAATTTCTGTAAGTTGTCCGATGATATCTGAGAAATGTACTTATGATAAACCTGAAAACTATACGGACGTAAATCATCGATCTTAATAAACCTTGCGCATATCCTCGAGTCTGTCTGGTGATATTCTAATTGCCTGTATTCCAATCCCTTTAATTCCTTGTAAATAGCAGCACGCACTATTTGCTCCACACTGGGGGTGTCTTTCCTGCCAAATACACTTGATTTCTGCCCCCTGGTTATGTCTTCTTCCAAAAGGGCGATAAGGTGGGGATGCTGTCCCAAGATGATATCAATTAATCCTAACTCCAGATTCCTTGACCAATCAGGCCTTTCGAACTTAATTTTAAAATCTTCAAATAGATTCATTCCCTTTTTTTCTTTAATTTACATAGGAATTTCGTTGCAGCAATGGGCCTTTCGTCCTTGTTATCAACATTTTATACATTATAGACAGACTCTAATTAGGAAATTGAATTTCATTCTATTTCAAATATACGAAGCCTACTCATACCTCAGGGCATCCACCGGGTTGATCCTGGATGCTCTAAAAGAGTGAATGGATACGGTTAACAGCACCACTAGGGTGGCAATCAGGAAGGCGATCAAAAAGACCCACCATCCAATACTCACCCTGTATGGGAAGTTGTTGAGCCACTTTCCCATAAAATAGAGAGTTACGGGAATGGAGAGCAGCCCGGCAAGGACAACCATCAGGAAATTACTCCGCAGGAAGGAGAATACAATGGCTCGCTCTGAGCTTCCAAAGACCTTCTTAATACCTATCTCGTGGGTTCTGGACCGGGCCACGAAAAGGGTAAGACCAAAAAGGCCAAAGGCCGCAATCAGCATTGTAAAAAGTGCAGAGATGGATAGAATGGTCCCAAGGTTTTTCTCCGATGCGTAAGCCTCTTCAAAAAGCTCCTCGATGCTTGAAAAGCTGAAGGGCCTGTCCGGTTCCACTTTTTCCCATTCGGCTTCCAGTTTAGGGATCAATTGGTCAAGTGTACCTTCCTGGTAATAAAGTAGTATATGGAATAGATACTTATCGGTCATGTTTATTACCAGTGGCGTAATTTCTGTTTTAAGGGAGTGGAGATTGAAATCCTTAACGACTCCAATAATCGTATGCAAACTATCCATCTTCTGACCAATGGGATCCACAATACCAAGTTCCCGTACTGCTGTCTCATTCAGGATCATGGAATGTTCCAGATCACTTCCATAATCGGTGGCGAAGGACCTTCCCTCCAGGATAGTCATGCCCAGGGTTTCCAAAAAATCGTAATCCACAGCAAATCCCTCCATCTTCACTTTCACCTCCTCATCCTGAAAATGAGGTTGCATATAGGTCATCCAGCCATTCATGGGTAGACCATGCATGGCTCCCGCTGCCATCTTTACCTCAGGAATGGATCTGATCCCGTTCAAATAAGCATCGTAAGCTCCAAAGCCCCTACCCAGATCAATCTGGAGAATATCATGGTTGTGATAACCTGGATCCTTTCCAATGGCATATTGATATTGGGAACGAATGATCAGGGTACCTGAGACAAATGAGCAAAAGATGACAAGTTGGATAACAATCAGAGATGAACGAAAAAATCTCCTCTTTCTTCCAAAACTCACCTGCTGCTTGAGCACATCCAGTACCTTCATCCGAGAAAGGTAAGATGAGGCATATAGTCCCGATGCAAGACCTATGATTACCGTAAGCATCAGATAGAAGGAAATATATAGAAGCAGATTACCACGAATAAGCTCCAATGAGGTCTGGAACAGCTTTTCTGCTGCGGGTTTGGCCAGCCACATGAAAAGTAGAGCCACAGGCAGTACAAGAAGCGATAGCATAATTGACTCGCTTAACACCTGGTTCCGGATGCGCACAATACTTGCACCGGCTGTTTTTCGGATCCCTATCTCCTTAGCTCTGCCGGTCGAGACTGCAATGGAGAGGATGATATAGTTGATAGTAGCAATAAGCAGGATCAGAAACGCCACAGTTGAGAACAGTCTGATGTTTTTAATATCCCCTGTCATACCGGTATTGGCAATATCTGCCGACCTGAGATAGACATCTGATAGATTTTGCAGGGAATAGTGCACATGCGGATCTTCACTTATGTGCTTTAACTCAAAAGTCTCAAACTGATCATCAAGTGCGGCCGCATCCGTATCTTCTGATAGAAGGATCCATGTATCCCAGAAATCCCAGATCCAGCTCACATCCATATCGGTCACTCCAAAAGCCTGATTTAGGGGCTCCAGTGTCCACCTTCCATTTAGAAAGCAATCCGCCCGAAAGGTGGAGTTTTTAGGGATATCTTCATAGACCCCGCTCACAATAAGAAGTTGCTCGGTGTTATTGATAAAACCCTCAATCTCCCTGCCCACCGGATCCTCTCCGGGGAAAAACTTATCGGCAAGCTTCTGTGATATGACGATTGAGTTCAGTTCCTGAAGTGGATCTTCATTTAAAAGGCTCCCAATGAAAGGGATGGTGAAAATGTCAAATACCTCCGAATCGGTAGCTCTGGCACGCGGAACATCGACATATTCATCTGCCAGTTTCAATTTGAATCCTCTTAAATACCTCACATTGATGGCTCTTTCAACCTGGGGGAAATCTTCTTTAAGGGTTTTTGCCAGCACATAGGGCGTACCGGACATGGTGTTTTTAAACTCCTTATAGTAATTTACCACCCTGTAGACCTGTTTCCGCTTTTTATGACAATGGTTGTAAGAGAATTCATTGATCACAAAAAGGAGGATAATAAAGGAGACCGCCAGGGATATTGAAAGTCCCAAGGCATTGATTATGGTATAGAGCTTGTTTCGCCTTAGAAACCTAAAGGCGGTAAGGAGGTAGTGCCTGATCATTTATGCTGGGGGCTTTAAAATGATCAACTAATATACTAATACATCAGGTATTTTCGAAGTGGCTGCTGATCTTGTCTAAGTGTCATGAATTCACTAATTTAGGTGGCAAATCTGACCCTATGAAGAAGACTTTACTGCTGATAATGCTTCTTACGATTGCATTCTCAGGAAGAACACAAGACAAACAAACAGATTACACCGAAGCATTGAAGCTGATTGAAGTATGGCTGGATGCACAGCGGGATTATGACCGGGTTCCGGGGATGTCAGTGATCATCGTGGATGATCAGGAGGTTCTCTGGTCCGGTGCCTTTGGGATGGCCAATCTGCAGGACCAGATTAAAACCACCCCGGCCACCCTATATAGCATATGCTCGATTTCCAAGTTATTTACCTCGGTGGCCATAATGAAGCTTTACGACGAAGGAAAGCTCCGCCTGGATGATGAGATTCATGATCTGCTCCCCTGGTATGATCTGAAACAACAATTCGAAGATAGTTGGCCCATAACCATTCGGACCCTTCTAACCCACTCTTCGGGTCTGCCCAGGGAATCCAATCATCCATACTGGACAGGGCCGGATCATCCATTCCCTGAAAGTGATTCTGTCAAGGCAGAGCTTCACAATCAGGAGACATTATATCCTTCTTCCACTTATTTCCAGTATAGCAACCTGGGATTGACACTCCTTGGTGAGGTGGTTGAAGTAGTATCGGGTATGCCTTATGAGGAGTATATAAAACTGTATATCCTGGATCCTCTGAATCTGCAGGACACCCGTACCTTTCTTCCGGAAGACCAGTATGGTACTACAATGGCAGTAGGTTATTCTGCCCTGAACAGGGAGGGAGAACGTGACAAAGTTAACTTATTTCAGGCCAAAGGAATAAAGGCCGCGGCAGGTTTCTCATCCAATGTACTCGACCTGGGAAAGTTTGCCTCATGGCAGTTCCGGCTGCTCGACACAACCACCACCGAAATTCTGCAACCCTCTACGCTGAATTACATGCATAAGGTCCATTGGACAGATCCCGACTGGAAAAACACCTGGGGACTGGGATTTTGGGTAAAAAAAGGTGAAGATGGAGAAAAGCGGGTAGGACATTCCGGAGGATGTCCTGGTTATTCCACCCTTTTTAGTATGTTTCCTGCAAAGAAACGGGCCTATGCGGTGTTTACCAATGGGCTCAATACAAACAGAACCGGGTACATTCAGGGCATGCACAACATTCTGGAAAAATATAAAAAGGAAGAGAAGGAGGAGCCCGGCAAGGATTCTGTACCCGGACTGGATGAATATGAAGGTTACTATAGCCAACTGCCATGGATAAGTGAGGTCTACCTGGCATCCTGGCACAACAAACTGGTCATGGTCAGACTTCCAAGCAAAGATCCTGCTGAAACTTTGATGGTACTCAAATACATTGGTAATGATACCTTCAAAAGATTGAGAGACGATGGTGAATTGGGTGAGGCCTATGAATTCATACGTGATGATAAAGGAGCCATCCAAAAAATCAAAAGACATAACAATCACTTCTCCAGGATACACAAGTAGTCTCCATTTCAATTATATTCGGGAATTCGAATTCATACAATGACAACAGATTACCCTAAGATTAAGATAACAGCAAAACAGGCTGAACAAATCACACATGATCTTTTTGGAATAAAGGGTGTGGCGGTTTCCTTTCCCGGGTGGATTGACTTCAATTTCAGGATCGATTCGGATGGCAAAAAGTACCTGTTGAAAGTGAGCCGGCCGGAGGCTGACCTGGAGTATCTTGGATTTCAGAATGAGATCCTGCAGCATGTGGCCGAAAGTGACACAGACATCGAATCTCCGGTTATTTTGCCTGACGTTCATGGAAACTTTATCAGTGAATTTACCGACCATAAGGGAAATCCCAGGAAAGTCAGAATGCTCACCTGGATAGATGGCAGGCTTTGGTCATCTGTAAACCCTGTGAAGGATGCTTTGCTTTTTAGTCTGGGCCAACAAGTAGGCAGGCTTACCAAAGCACTTCAAGGATTTGAACATCCCTTGGCCGAACGTGATTTTGAATGGGATCTGGCCCGGGCAGGGTGGACCCGCGAATTCACACACCTTTTCTCAAATGATAAACTGGAGATCGTAAGCTATTTCCAGAAGCTCTTCGATAAGATTCAGGAAGATTACTCAAGCCTCCGCAAAAGCGTAATACACAACGATGCCAACGACAACAATGTGGTGGTGACTGATAACTTGATCGATCCAGAGGTAAAGGCCATCTTTGATTATGGCGATGCGGTGAATACCCAGGTAATTAACGAACTGGCCGTCACTATCGCCTACGCGGTTATGAGGAAACCCGATGTGTTAAGTGCTGCCCTCCCGCTGGTTGAAGGATTCCACCGCCAGCTCCCTCTCCTGGAAGAAGAAGTGGAGATGCTCTATGTTCTGGTAGCCATGCGTCTGGTGATCATGGTCACCACATCGGCCATCAACCGGAAGAAAGAACCTGAAAACGAATACCTGCTGATCAGTGAAGCCCCGGCATGGGAGGTGCTCAGCTTATGGAAACAGGTTCGCAAGGAGTTCGCCCATTATAGCTTCAGAAAAGCATGTGGGTATGCTGCACACCCCCATGAAGCAGCATTCAGCACCTGGGCTTCTGAGAATCCGGTTAAGCTGTCATCGCTCTTTCCCTCTATCGGCAAAGAACGCATTCAATCCCTGGATCTGAGTGTATCAAGTATTCTGATCGGGGATCGTGAGATGGCCAATGACCTGGAGCTGTTCCAGTTTAAGATTGAAAGGCTACAGGCAGAAGTGCCGGATAAAATCATCGCAGGTGGATACCTGGAACCCAGGGCCCTGTATACTTCAGAGGCCTACGACAGGATGGGCAACAGCGGAAAGGAGAGCCGTACCATCCACCTGGGGATCGATTTCTGGGTCCCGGTAGGAACCCCGGTCCACACCCTGTTTGACGGGGAAGTGGTCACCGCGGTCAATGATGAAGGCGAGAAGGAGTATGGGGGACTGATTATTCTGAAGCACCACGAGGAGGGCATGGAATTTTACACTCTGTATGGACACCAGACCATCGATAGTGTGGTGGCTTTGAAAGCCGGGGATCGGATCCTACAAGGAGAGTTGGTAGGGAGAGTCGGCAACTACCTGGAAAATGGAAACTGGGCACCTCACCTCCATTTTCAAATCATGCTCTCACTCCTCGAATATGAAAACGACTTTCCGGGAGTTGCCTATCCCGATGAGGTAGAGGTCTGGAAAAGCCTTTGTCCCGATCCCAAGCTCTTGTTCGGCCAGCCTGGACTTCAGATTCTACCTTCTGTGGATACCGTAGAGACCATCGCTTACAGAAAAGAGCACCTTGGGAAAAGTCTGAGTCTCTCTTATAGTGAACCCTTAAAAATCGTTCGGGGCGACGGGGCCTACCTGATCGATCACCTGGGACGAAGGTTTCTCGATACGGTAAACAATGTGGCCCATGTGGGACACGAACATCCAAGGGTGGTAAGGGCCGGACAGCAACAGATGGCGGTGCTCAACACCAACACCCGTTATCTCCACGACAACATCAATACCTTTGCCCGTGAACTGCTCAGCACCTTCCCTGAAGAACTGTCAGTGGTCCATTTTGTAAACTCAGGAAGTGAAGCAAACGAAATGGCCTTTCGCATGACTCAGGCATGCACCGGACAAAAAGATATGATCGCCGTGGAGGTGGGGTACCATGGAAACACCTCCGGCTGTGTAAGTGTCAGCTCCTACAAGTTTGATGGGAAAGGGGGCTCCGGGGCACCGGAACACACCCACATAGTGCCTCTCCCTGATAGGTTTAGAGGCATACACAGAGGAGATGATTGCGGACCAAGGTATGCAGCTCACATTCATGAACAGATCGACCATATTCACTCTTTAGGCAGAAAGCCTGCAGCATTTATTTGTGAAAGTATCATCAGTTGCGGTGGACAGATTGAGCTCCCCGATAACTACCTGGAGCTGGCCTATGCCATGGTCCGGGAGGCTGGTGGAATATGCATTGCCGATGAGGTGCAGGTGGGGTGTGGCAGAGTAGGTAAAGAATTCTGGGGGTTCCAGCTTTATGGCGTGATCCCCGATATAGTCACCATTGGAAAGCCCATTGGAAATGGACATCCCCTGGCAGCAGTAGTATGCACCCGTGAAGTGGCAGATGCCTTTGTCAACGGCATGGAGTACTTCAACACCTTCGGTGGAAATCCGGTCTCCTGCGCCATTGGAACAGAGGTATTGCGTGTGATCCGAGAGGAGGGGCTGCAGGAAAATGCCATGAATACCGGGAGCTACCTGAAGGAGGAGCTCACAAAAATGCAACAGGATTTCCCTATCATCGGGGAGGTTCGCGGACAGGGCCTCTTCCTGGGCATAGAGCTGTGCGATCAGGAGTTAAATCCTCAGACAGAAAAGGCAGGCTACCTGGCTAAGCGGATGAAGGAGCTGGGGATCCTCATGAGCACCGATGGAAAGGATGTGAATGTGATGAAGATCAAACCTCCCCTGGTTTTCTCCAGGTTCCAGGCGGATGAACTTCTTGGAGCATTGAAAAGAGTACTCAGCGAAGATTTTATGCAGGATTATGGTAAAAGTTAGCACTCTCATTTCGCTCTTGCTGATGCTCTTGTCTTGTAGCCCCAAAGAACGCTGGGAAAAGCAGGACCTGCACAGTGATCATACCATTTTCGCTGTCAATAAACTGGCCCCTCATGCAGATTTTTTTGCATACGAATCGGGGGCACTTGCAGAGCAGGACGAGCCTGGTTCATCGCAGCGATATATCTCCCTGAGCGGAGATTGGAAATTTCACTGGACCGCATCTCCCAGGAACCGGATAAAGAATTTCTATGAGGTGGATTTGGATGATAGCTCCTGGGGAACCATTCCCGTACCGGCCAACTGGGAGGTGGAAGGATACGGGTATCCCATCTACCTGGACGAACGATATCCCTTTACTACCACCTGGCCAGACGCTCCGAAGGATTATAACCCGGTAGGAAGCTACAGGAAAACTTTTACTGTCCCCAAGGAGTGGGCCAAGCAGCAGATTATTTTGCATTTTGCCGGCGCCAAGTCAGCCATGTATCTATATATCAATGGGCAGTTTACCGCTTACTCCCAGGGATCTAAAACGCCTGCCGAGTTTGATATCACCTCCTTCGTTCGCCCGGGTGAAAATCTGGTCTCCCTTCAGATGTACCGGTGGAGCGACGCAAGTTACCTGGAGAGTCAGGATATGCTGCGTATGAGCGGCATCGAACGGGAGGTCTATCTCTATACAAAACCGCAAGTCTCCATTGTGGATTTCCAGGTGCAGACCGGTCTGGATGGCAACTACCGGGAAGGCCAGTTTAAACTTCAGACTGCCATTGAAAACCAAAGCGAAACAGCTGCTAAACGTCAGGTGAATATCACGCTCACCCAGGGAGAAAAGATACTCTTTAAGGACCATCAAACCCTGGAAGTCCCACCCGATGCCATTGCAGGAATTAGCTCAGAAGCTTTGCTGAAAGAGGTGAAGCAATGGTCGGCCGAACTTCCAAACCTCTACACCCTGCAACTGCAATTAACAGATCCCTCTGATCCTGAAAATAACCAGTTCATTCAGAAGCAGATTGGCTTCCGGAGCGTGGAGATTAAAGACAAGCAGCTATTGGTAAATGGTAAAGTGATTACCATCAAGGGGGTGGACCGGCATGAGACCGATCCCCATACAGGACATGTGGTCTTCAGGGCCTCCATGGAAAAGGATATTGCTCTGATGAAGCAAAACAATATTAACGCGGTGCGAACCAGTCACTACCCTAATCATCCATACTGGCTGGAGCTATGTGACCGTTATGGGCTCTACGTGGTGGGAGAAGCCAATATCGAAAGTCATCCCCTTGCCCTGGATGAATCCACCCAGCTGGGCAATGAGATGTCGTGGTTACCCGCACATAAGGACCGTGTGGAACGTATGTATTACCGTGACAGGAACCACCCTTCCATTATTATCTGGTCGCTGGGCAATGAGGCGGGCGAAGGGGAGGTCTTCCGCTCCCTTTATCATTGGTTGAAGCAGGTGGATCCTACCAGGCTGGTGCAGTATGAACCCGCAGGACAAGAAGATTATACCGATATCTTCTGCCCCATGTATCCCAGACCAGAAACACTGGAAGCCTATGGAGCAAGCAATCCGGAGAAACCGGCCATAATGATTGAGTATGCCCATGCCATGGGGAATTCCGTTGGCAATCTGCAGGACTACTGGGATATCATAGACCGTTATCCCTCCTTGCAGGGTGGATTTATCTGGGATTGGGTGGACCAATCGCTGGAATACCATGATGAGCATGGAAATCCCTACCTGGCCTATGGACACGATTATCACCCTGATCTGCCTACCGATGGCAATTTTTTGAACAACGGACTGGTGGATCCTTACAGAAACCCGCATCCCCACCTGTTTGAGGTGAAAAAGGTCTACCAGCCGTCAGCATTTCAATGGAATTCAGAGAGACAGCTGCTACAGATCATCAATAAAAATGTTTTTGCACCCTACCGGCATACGGCCCTGGACTGGGTACTGTTTGAAAATGGGAAAGAGGTGCAGCAGGGAAAGAATGAAGACCTCCATATGGAGCCAGGAGAAAAACAGGACTTCCGGATTAAGCTGATCCCTTTTAAAACCGATAAAGAGTATGTCCTGAGGGTTCAGCTCCATACAGAAAGTCCGGTGGGACTTTTGGAAAAGGGACATGAGGTAGCTTTCGAACAGTTTGTTCTTCAGGGATATACACCTCCATCCCTGTCAACCGAGAGCACCCAAGCGCTTCGCATTGAGAGCAAAGAGGGTCAGATAAGCATTCAAAATGATCAGACTATATTAATCCTTGACAGCATTTCAGGAGAGATCATTCATTGGAGTCATAAGGGTGAACTAATCACCCAGCGACCCTTCCGGCCAAATTTCTGGAGGGCTCCCACCGATAACGATCTGGGGAATGGGATGCACGAATGGGCAGCTATCTGGAAACGTGCCACTGAAGAGGCTCGCCCCCAAATGACAGAGCCGCCGGTAATCTCAACAGAGGGAGTAAGCTATGCCCTGGAATATGAGCTGCCCGAACAGATTGCTTCGCTCAAAATCTCCTACATCCTCTCTCCTGATGGCAAACTGGGTATCGATTATGGGTTCAGTCCAAAACACGACAGCCTTCCAAATATACCCAGGCTTGGGATGTTCCTCACCTTGCCGGATCATTTCAATAATACATCATGGTATGGCAGAGGGCCTCATGAAACCTACTGGGACCGGAAATTTTCCGGTAAGATCGGAATTTATCAAGGCACCGTGAAGGAGCAGTTTCATCGATATTCAAGGCCCCAGGAGACCGGAAATAAGACAGACTTAAGGTGGATGAGTGTCTCTTCAAATGCCTTACGGCTCACGGTATATCCCGCTGATGATCAACTTCTCAGTGGAAGTACATGGCCATTTAATACAGCTGAACTGGATTATGTGGCAGGGAAAGACGGGGGTCAGTCAGCCTCCGGTCTGGTTCCTGTAAGTACCAGGCATGGAGCAGAGATCAAATGTGGTCCACTTGTTCAGTGGAACATCGATCATCTGCAGATGGGACTTGGAGGAGACACTTCCTGGGGTCGTCTGGTCCATAAGGAGTATACCATCCCGCCAGTTGAATACAGATACTCCTTTGTGATTGTACCCGAGAGCCGGCAGTAATTCGTTGTCACTTTTTAGTTCAAGACTTAATATGTACCATTGATTATACGTTTCAATAAACCTTGGCAAAAATGAAAAAGCACCTCTATCTATTAAGTTTATTGGCCGCATTGCTGATACTGATTGTTTCATGCGGACAAAATTCACAGACTGATACCCCTGAAAAAGTTGGTCTTTCCAGCGATACCCTGGCGCTGGCTACTCAAAAAATGCAGGAATTCATTGACAGCGGGAAATGGGCCGGAATCGCCACCCTGGTGATGAAAGATGATAAGATTGTATACAGAGAGCGCTTTGGGTATGCCAATATAGAAGAGGAGCTTCCTATTGAAGACAATAATATATTCAGGATCTTTTCCATGACTAAGCCAATAACAGCTGTGGCACTAATGAGCTTGTATGATGAAGGGAAATTTGAACTGGATGATAAACTATCCAGGTATATCCCTGAATTTACGGATGCTATGGTTTATAATGGTGAAAATCAATCGCTCGAGGAACAGGACAATGAATTGACCATTCGTCACTTGCTGACCCATACATCCGGAATCGTTTATGGATGGGGGCAATCCTATGTGGATTCTCTTTACCGGGTGACCGGTGTTGGGGGTTGGGATTCAGCCACCATAGGGGACAAAGTGAAGATCCTGGCAACATTACCTTTGAAATTTCAACCGGGAACAGCCTGGGAATACGGCCTTTCCATTGATGTGGCCGGATACCTGGTGGAGGTGCTGTCCGGGGTCCCACTTGATGAATACTTCCAGACAAGAATTTTTACTCCCCTGAAAATGAATGATACGGGATTTTTTGTGCCCCAAGAGAAACATCAAAGGCTTGCCGGACTCTACAACCGGGATGGAGAAGAAAAACTGCAGAATGCAGGAGCCTGGGGAGACAGATTTAAGAAGCCTGCTATAATGTTTTCCGGGGGAGGCGGACTGGTTTCAACCATGGATGACTATCTGACTTTTTGCAGAATGCTCCTTAATGGAGGGACGCTCGATGGAGTAAAAATCCTGGAGGAGTCCACCGTGAAACTGATTATGTCCGATCAGCTACCAGCAACAGCAAGTTACCGTGAAGGAATTGGATATGGGTTGTCCGGACAGGTAAACCTGGAAAGTGGTGAGTACAGCTGGGCTGGGGCCGCCTCTACGAATTTCTGGATCGATCCATCCACCCAGATGATTATCATATGCTATGCCCAGTTGATGCCCAGCGATCACTCCTATGCCTATGCATTCAACAATATTGTTAAACGCGCTCTGATAAAAGAATAAAGCCATCAAGATGAAAAAAACAATAATTCTGCTCTTCAGTGTTGTCCTGTGGGCCGGGACCATCAGCGGCCAGGACACAGAAATATGGAAGGACAAGAGGGCAAATCTTGACCTGCTCAATTTTCTGGATGCCAAAATGATTACCGGCTATAATGTGGAATCCGATTTGAGTTTTCAGGTCTGGAGGGGAGATTTTCCTGAGCTGGAAGTGAACTCGCCCGCCACCATGAATAAATTCATGGGAGGGGATTATACCTTTAATGTTCGATGGTATGATACCTATCTCCAGAAGGTGGATACCATTCTTGGACCAGGCAGGTATGGATACTATGCCGAAATAAGCGGGGCCAATGGGAAAGTGATGAAAAGAGCGGGGACCATGTTCTGTACACCCAACGACTGGATGGGCTGGTCCGAGCCCTTTCTATCCAATATCGACTACTTCCCCTTCGACAGTATACCAAAAACTGTATGGGAGGAGAACAGGGAGCTCATTTCAGATTATGGCGGACAAATTCTTTTGAAATCCATCGTTAACAATCAGGACGGAGGCATTCTTATGTCCTTCATCCACGATATGTACCTGAAGCAACTGAAACCGGGTCCCTACCATACCCCGGTAATCATGGACGGAGACTATCATATCCAACTCAAGCGAAAACTTATGGGTATTGAACAAAAATACCCTCCGCTTGCTGCTCCGGCAAAAACAAACAAACCAGCTCCTGCACTTCATTCCCTGGAAGGTAAGGACAAGGAGAAAAACACCCCCTTTGAGCAGGAGATGAAGGCTCTTTGCATGGAATGGTCAGAAGTCAGTGGTGAGCCCTTTGATATGCTTGTGGCCAAAGATGGTTCCATTCTGTTTCATGGCGCTTTTGGAGAGAATCTGCGTGGTGTATTCACCCTGGAGGAACCCACCGAAATCGCTTCCATTACCAAGTTCTATACCGGGCTGCTCTTTGCCCAGTTTGTTGATCAGGGCCTTATCGGTATCGATGATCCAGTGGGTAAGTATCTACCTGATTTCCCAACAACAGGAGAGAAAGCAATCACCCTGCGTCAGTGCTTTACTCACACTTCCGGCTTTTACGGTCATGGTTCCCTGGGAGGGGTACAGAATCCGTGGCTGGATAATTCACTTGCACTTTGGCTTCCTTATATAGAGCCTGCTACCCGGCACTACTACAATGGAATGGGATACAACCTGGCAGGCAAAGTGATGGAAATTGTATCCGGGAAAAGTATTTTTCACCTTTTCCAGGAATACCTCTTTGCTCCACTACATCTGAAGCATACACAACTAGACATTGATCTGGCCTATGGAATCCGGTCAACTGCCTATGATATGGCTGTTGTGGGACAGATGCTCTTAAACCAGGGAAGCTATGGAGATCTTCGTTTCTTTTC
>JAUVIT010000339.1 GCA_030592605.1 Bacteroidota bacterium | reverse complement strand
CTGAGAAGAGAATCCCATGCTCTGGTGCTTATCTGTGGTATAGGTTTTGACTTGTTCAAGCTCACCCATATCTACATTCACAGTCTGCTCAGATAGATTAACAAAGACATATACCAGTTTTCCATTCACCGGTTCTTTGTAAGCCGAAATCAGCACTCCGTTTTCGGGTGACTGTTCTTCTGAGAGCTCACATTTAATCCGTATCATGCCAGGGCGAACAAAGCGGGAGTAGTTCCCCAGGACCCAGAGCAATTTACTCTCTCTGACCTCACCATCGTATTGAAGGCTTTCTACATGGCCTCCCATTTTACCTGTCTCCCCTTCAGAGCCATCGTCCAGATATACCAGCCCGTCTTTATAATCCACCTGGGTCATGGCGGTCCACCACTGCCATGATTTTGCATTGGTCAGTACCATATCATGATGGATGATCCGCGCTACATATAAGGCTGTATTCATGCCAAGGTCCCTGCCTCCTCCGCCTCCCAATTCATCATTCTCCTGAAGGATGCAGTATTCGCTCATCCAGTATCCCAGATCAGGGTTGGCCATTTTTAGCATCATATTAAGCAGACTCCTGTTTGATACCTGCTCCTTAAGGGGCCAGACAGAATGATAGCTGTGGGCCGAAATAGTAAGTTCCACATTGGGAAGTTCTCCAATATAAAAGGGTGAATCCGCAGAGAAAAAGAACTGCGCCTGCTTGTCCTGGCCATGGCTTGGCATACCCAACTTACTCATATCCATGGCAGCGTGACCAATGGTTCCGGCTTCAGTAATGACAATTTGGGTAAGCAGATTTCTGGATGCCAATTCAGCTGATAAATAACGTGTCAGGGCATAAATCTCTTCATTCAATGCGGGTGTCCCTTCCTGGCTATGTCCATCCCACTCCCACTGGGACTCATTTACAGGGCTCAGGTAATCAAAAAAAATACCCTCCTCATTGAAGTGTTCCACCACCTCTGCCATATACCTGGCATAATCATCCATGTACCCGGGCCTTAGATTCAAATGAATCACACCCTTGGGAGCGAAGCCCTTACCATTAGCTGTATAATGCACCGGAGGAGAGTTGGAAAAGGCAAGGAGTTTTTCCACGCCCCTCTCCTTTGCAGCCTCAAGGAACCAGCGCTGACCTTCATGCTTATTCCAGTCGTATGTGCCATCTGCATTCAGAAAACATTCTCCGCGGCGCCAGGGATTGCCACTGGAGCCTATCTCCGAATCATCACCCTGCTCGGTGGTTCCTGCTGAAAGATAAAAGCGCCAGAGAGAGAGTCCTATTCCCCTGGGATTGCCATCTTTGTCAAACTCCTGGCTGAACAGCAAATCAGCAATCTGATTCCTTTTGTCAATAGGCCAGTAAGTTCCCACAAATTGGGCACGCCAGGCATCAGAGGCACCAAAACCATCGATAAGCTGAAAGGTATGCTCAGGATCTGTTTTTACCTTTAGGATAGCCATGTCCTGGGCATATATCAGATTGCCCGTGCAAAACAATAGAAGAAAGAGTAATAATTTACTCCTCATGAATATGCAGGTTTCTGAACCTTCCGGAGGAACCGTTTCCAACCCAGAGTCCGATCTTGTCAGATTTAAGGGATGTTAGCCGCTCCACCTTCAAAACCGGCTCTGTCTTTCCTTCCACCATCACTTCTACACTCGTCCCGGAGACCTTAATAATGGCTTTGAACCAATCATCGGGATCGGGGGGGGGCGGAATCTCATTCTCAAACTCCATTGTCCGCTCCTCCCTGAGCTTATACCAGGTATATTCGGGATGATTCACATACTGGACCATATGATCTTTCCGGGCCTGCTCTGTTGCCACAAAATTAAAGGGACGGAAATAAACCGCTTCAAAAGTCTCTTCATCCTGGATATTGAAGGCAAGACCGATAAAGCTCCGGCCCGGATTGTTTCCCCCCAGAAGCTCCACTTCAATGGTTCCGGTCTCAAAGGCGATTTCCTTCAAAACAGCCAGTCCATCGCCCTCAGCTGCATTCATCTCCACAGCACCTTCATGGTTTTCATATAAAGAGAGAGTACGGTTCACAGCTTTAATCTGCTGCTCCTGAAACGCTGTTTCCAGATTCATCTTCTGCTGACCAAAAGAGAGCATGGTCATGCAGAAAAATACAAATACAGAACCTAAGATTCGTAGTCTCATTGTCACAGATCGTTAATTTGCTTGCTAAGTTTTTCCAGAAAATATATTTCTGCCCAGAACTGCCAGTCAAAGTTAAGGCTCTGGTTGGCCATATGGTAATGGTGATCCTGGTCCAGCAGGTAACCTTCCGGCTTATGTAGAATTCGGGTCCGTCCATAGACCTCCTCGAACTCCGCACGTAGGACTTTGAAGTCTTCCGGGAGTTGTTTCAGGATGGCAAGTGCCTCCTCCTTCTCTTTTCCAGCCATGGCAATATCATAGGTCTGCAGGGTAAAAACAGCTATCCCCGAAAAACGCACCAGTTTAGCCACCTGTTCATATACCTCCAGCCTGTACTGGTTTCGTACGGCCTTTGTCTTCATGGAGTCAATGGTAGCTAAAACCTTATTGCAATCCCGTACAGCCATGGCTGCACCCTGCACTCTCAAGGAGTGCTCAGTGGTCCACTCTCCATGCTCTCCGGTAAAGGGCAGATCAATCACTGCCTCCTCTGCCGGATCCTCCATATCTCTGAGAAAATTGCGCAGATCGCGTTTTAACAGGGCAGCGTTCCACCATGTTACTGACTCTTCAAGCTGATCCACAAAAGCATATTCCTCTCCGGCCAGTTCATGGCCATACTCCCGATGCCTGTATGCGGCTTTTATTTCCTCTTTACTCCTTATATCGCCAGACCAGGTATATTCAGCAAAAGCAAGTATTCCGCGCATATAGAGCTCAAAATGGGGCGAATCATCATCCCATAGCGTCAACAACAGCCCATCAAGCTCCTTATCCTTGGAATTGATTTCAAAGGATCTGTCAGGCTTCATTCCAATGGAAGTATTTGCAAAGGACCTGATATTTTCCATATT
>JAUVIT010000040.1 GCA_030592605.1 Bacteroidota bacterium | reverse complement strand
ATTTTATGTACAAATCCCTCCTGCACCATGTGGTCAAGGGAGGCAAGGATGTGATCGAAAAAGCCTGCAATATTAAGCAGTCCAACTGGCTTCGGGTGCAGTCCAAGTTGTCCCCAGGTTAGCATTTCAAAAAGTTCTTCCAGGGTACCATAGCCCCCTGGAAGAGCTATAAATCCATCACTCATATCATGAATCAGTGCCTTTCTCGCATGCATATTCTCCACAACAATCAGTTCGGTCAGCTTTTCATGGGCCACCTCTTTTGTCTGTAAAAAACCGGGGATGACGCCGCTAACCTTCCCCCCTGCTTCCAGCGCCGCATCGGCCAGCACTCCCATCAAACCAACCTTTCCTCCTCCAAAGACCAGATCAATTCCCTTTTGGGCCAGAAACCTTCCGGTAACTGCTGCCTGTTCCCTGTAAATCTCATTGTTCCCGCTACTTGAGCCGCAGTATACTGCAATCGTTTTCATGCGATGAATTTAATAAAAAAGCTGTCCCATGATACTTGTCAGGGACAGCTTTCTTAGATTTCGATCAATGGCTTAAATAATCGGTGAAGGATGGTTTTTTAATATAGCTGTAAACTGCTCAAAATCCTCATTAGGGAGATCATGATCTTTAAGCTCTCCATTTAAGAATTTATCATAACCTACCAGGTCCATCAGTCCATGACCACTGAAATTAAAGAGAATTACCTTCTCTTTTCCTTCCTCCTTAGCCTGTTTGGCCTGCCTTATGGCTGAAGCAATGGCATGGGTGGTTTCAGGAGCCGGAATGATTCCTTCTGTACGGGAGAAAAGAATCCCAGCTTCGTAACACTCAAGCTGATGGATGGCTTCCGGTGTTGCCAGGCCTTCTTTTACGGCATGGCTCACCAGGGGCGACATCCCATGGTAACGCAGTCCGCCAGCATGGATCGGGGGTGGTATAAATCCATGTCCCAGAGAATTCATAGCCAGCAGAGGGGTCATCTTGGCTATATCGCCATGGTCATAGGCAAAAGGAGCCCTGGTTAAGGTGGGACAACTTGCTGGTTCAACAGGAATAATGTCTATTTGAGCACCATTGATTTTATCCCGCATAAATGGGAAGGCCAGTCCGGCGAAATTACTGCCTCCTCCTGCACAGCCAATAACCACATCGGGCAGCTTTTCACCTGCCTTTTCCAGCTGCTTCTTGGCTTCCAGGCCAATGATGGTCTGGTGAAGCATCACATGGTTCAGCACACTCCCTAATGAGTAGCGGGTCTGACCAGTTGGATCGGTAACTGCTGCCTCTACAGCTTCACTGATAGCTATGCCCAGGCTGCCCGGGGTGTCTGGATATTTGGCCAGCACATCTCTTCCGGCCTGGGTTTCATTGCTGGGACTGGCAACACAGGTCCCCCCATAGGCTTCCATCATCATTTTCCTGAATGGTTTCTGGTCAAAACTGACCCGCACCATAAATACCCTGCACTCCATTCCCAGCAGTGAGGTGGCAAATGATAGCGCACTTCCCCATTGTCCTGCTCCTGTTTCTGTGGTCAGTTTATTAATTCCAAACTCCTTGTTGTAATAGGCCTGGGCTACCGCTGTGTTGGGTTTGTGACTTCCGGCTGGAGAAACGCTTTCATTCTTATAGTAAATGCGGGCAGGAGTGCCCAGTGCTTCTTCCAGAGCATAAGCTCTAACCATGGGTGCCGGTCGCCATATGCTAAGCATCTCCATCACCTTTTCAGGAATATCGATCCATCGTTCTGAACTAACCTCTTGTTCAATTAGGTTCATGGGGAATACCGGAGCCAGCGCCTCAGGGCCGATTGGCTTGCCGTCGGGACCTAAGGGAGGATTGATGGTTCCTGGAAGGTCAGCTGCAATGTTATACCATTGCTTGGGCATCTCTTTCTCGCTTAGGATGATCTTCTTGCTCTTAGTCATAATTCAAATTTTAGGATTTTATTGGATTAAGCTTTGTTAAAAAAAGAAGCGGGGCAGTTATCTCTAACATGCCCCGTGTATTTTGTTTAATGATCTGTATTCCTTACAGTTCAACCATTACCCACGAAGCATCTTTTGGGTTCCACCAAAGCCATCGCCAGCTAATATGATTGTACACTAAGTTCATTTTTTCTCTTTGCGATTGGAAAATTAGACAATATTTTCAGAAATACAAACCTCTCTGTTCCTATTTAAAGAAATTTAATATACCGGCTTTCTCCAGGCTTCTGCTGGTGCATATTTGCTTGCAGATGCCCACTTAATACCACGTTGCATAATCTCCAGGGCTTCCGGGACCTCGAAATCCTTCATCACATGTCCAAGGGATGAATAGAATACCCGCCCTGAGCCGTGCATCTTTTTCCAGGCTACCGGCATTGTGCATCCGTCAATCCAGGGGGCGTGATCGGCCCCGAAGGCTGTGGTGGCAAGCACTTTCATATTGGGATCCACATGGAGGTAATACTGCTCACTGTGCATATCAAAATCTGACAATCCGCTTGTCACCGGATCCTCATGGTCAGTAACATTTACACGGTAGTCTATCACTCCTCCGGGATGGGCTACCCACTGTCCACCCGTCATAAACTGGTAATTCGTGTTTTGACGAAACGAATCGCAGAGTCCGCCATGCCAGCCTGCCAGTCCACATCCCGCGGAGACAGCATTAATGAGACCTTTCTCCTGTGCACCGGAGATTTTACCCATGGTGAAGGTCTGGATGACCAGGTCAATCTCTTTCATATATGCCTCATCGGCATAAGGATCAAGATTATCAAATGCTTCCACCTTTGCACCCTCCTTTTCCAACCAGGGCTTGAAGAGATCCAGGGACTCAAGCGGTTCATGTCCTTTCCAGCCACCATAGGTGAATAATATTTTTCGCCCCTTCAGAGAAGGTAACTCTTTTATAACTGGCAAGTTAAGGGTTTCACTGGTCTCAGTGGCACGAAGTCTCAGAGAGCTTCCTGCTGCAATAGCCCCTGTACTGGTCAGGAAACGGCGGCGGTTTAGTTTCATGTATTGTGATTTGAGTTATTCTATAAAAATAGCTGGAAAATGATAAGAAACAAAAAAAACCCTCGCAAATGCAAAGGGTTCAGATTAATACGAGATGATATGTTTAACTAGATAAGTTTGACATTCACTGCATTTAATCCTTTTCGACCTTCAGTAAGTTCGAATGTTACATTGTCATCTTCTTTGATCTTGTCGATCAAACCAGATACATGCACAAAATACTCTTCGTCAGATTCGACGTCCTTTATAAATCCATATCCTTTGGATTCATTAAAGAATTTTACTTTACCTTCTTTCATTGTAATAAATTGATAATTAATAACAGTGCAAAAGTAATACAAAATAAAACCAAATGCACAAAGACTTTTAAAATTTATACTCTACCTGGGAATCATATAAAAAAATACTGCGAAAAAATGTGAAATCGAACCAGCAAGCACCAGCAAGTGCCACACCAGATGATGATAGGGAAACTTGATAAGCTTAAAAAACAGGATTCCAAGTGTATAGCATAATCCACCGACGAGGATCCACACAGTTCCCATTAATGGAAGAGTGTTCATTATTGGCACAATGGCAATCAGCATCAGCCAGCCCATGAATGCATATGACACCACATAGAAGGTGCTAACTCCTGTGTTAAAGTCACCTGGCCGGCTTAAGATCATAATAGTTCCCAGAAGGGCCAGTCCCCATTCTATTCCAAAAATAACCCATCCCAAGGGACCATTGAGAGTAATCAGTGCGATTGGGGTATAGGTTCCGGCTATCAGAAGATAAATGGCAATACGGTCAAGATTAAAGAAACGATCCTTGGCTCTACCCAAAGGAAGAATATGGGTCATGGTTGAGGATAGGTAAAGCACAATCATACTTGCACCAAAAACGGAGGTACTTACCACATGCCAACCATTTCCTTTCACTATAGAGAAGTGTAACATCAGTATCAGACCGGCCACTGCAAGCAGTGCTCCCGAGAAGTGAGAGATTGCATTTGCCAGCTCTTCCCCACGTGAAAATTTAATATTTTTTTCCATCAGAATAATTTTTTATCAAAAGTAGATAAGCCTGTGAAAAGAAGCTGATTCAGCAATCCCGGAATGACTGTTTTCATCCCAAAATAAGTATATTTGTCTTATACCTCACCTGAGAAGCCAATTCAAGCCATGAATCGAATCCTGATATTAATATGCTTAGCATTCTGGCCCTACAGCCAGCTCTTCGCCCAGGATTCCAGAGTTGATAGTCTGCTGAGTATGTCGGTGGTGCTTACCGATAATGAACTGGCCACCACTTTTTATGAACTCTCTCTTTCATTGCAGGCGGAGTATCCGGACAGCGCCCTCTATTTTGCGAACAGGGCTGAACTAATGTTGCAGCGAAATGATCCGGAGTCACTCCTTCCATTTTTATATAAGAGCAAAGGCCAGATTTACAATAACAAGCTGCTTGTTGAACGTAGCCTGCTCTATTTCAAAAAGGCCTATGATGAGTTTATTAAGCTGGAGAATTACACTGAAATAGGGAATTGCGCCCTTATAATTGGAAATCTGTACTATGATATGGCCAATTTCAGTGAAGCTTACTTCTTTTTTATGCAGAGCCTGAATGCCTATGAAAGGGAAAATGACCAATTGGGTATTGCCAGGATGGAGAATAACCTGGGCAATGTATCACATGAAATGGGAAGGTTCTTTGAAGCTGAAAAACATTACCAGAAGGCATATACCATATACAGGGAGAACGGACTTTCCACAGAAGAGTATGGAGCGCTGAGTAATATTGGCATGATTTACTATGAAAGAGAGTTATATGACTCGGCCCTTATTTATTATCAGGAAGTGATGAATCAGCTTGATCCTGATTCACTTGTTTCTTCCACACAGCGCTATATCTTATCGGGCGCTTACAACAATTCAGCCCTCGCCTACTCTGAATTGGGTGAACGGCAGCTGGCACTGGACTATTTTAGAAAGGGACTCGTTTTGGCCATCGGAGCAGATGATCAGTTAACAACCGGATCGGTTTATGTGAACCTCGGATCGCTATTTGGGGAGATGAAAATTCAGGATTCTGCATTGTTCTACCTGCACAGGGCCCTGCGTATAGCCCAGCAGAGAGAATTTCCTTTGTTGGAACTGGAAGTTTATGAGGAATTGGCCAGGCTCCATGCAAAACCAGGAAGCTATGCTTCGGCCTATAACTGGATGGTGCGATATGATACTCTCTATAAGTCGCTGTTCTATGAAGAGCAGTCGAACAAGATCATGCAGCTCAGGAGCAGGTATGAACAGGAGATCAGTGAAAATGAGATTCTTCAACTGCAATCGGAATCGCAGGTACAGAGGATGTTGAATAAGCTATTTATCATATTTATAGTGGTCATTGTGGCTCTTGCGATTATCATTGCGGTAAATCTTCGGTCAAAAAAGCTCACTAACCAGATGCTGGCAGAGCGAAATTTACAGATTTCAAATGCCATACAAAAGCTAAGTGAATCGGAAAATGAACTCCAGAAATTAAATAAATCCAAAGACAGGATCTTCTCTGTAGTAGCACATGACCTGCGGAACCCTGTGGCTGCGGTAACCGGTTTTTCTGAACTTCTTTACGATAATTTTGAAGAGTTTCCGGTGGATACACAGAAAGAGTACCTATTACAGATTCTCCAGGGAACTCAAAGGATTCAGAACCTTCTTGAAAACCTCCTGATCTGGGCAAGATCGCAGATGAAAGCAGTAAAATATGAGCCGGAGACCCTTAAGGTGAAGGTCCTGCTGGCTGAATGTGTCAGGGAGATGAAAGCCAATCTTGACCATAAAAAGGTAGATTGCCTCTTGAAGATCGAACCCTCTTGTGTCGTTTTCGCAGATAAGGCCATGATGTATACGGTATTCCGGAACCTGATTGCCAACGCAATCAAGTTCAGTTTTCCCGGTTGTAAAATCAGGATCACCTCCGAAACCTTTGAAAATGGCTGTAAAATTATGGTATCAGATGACGGAATCGGAATACAGCCAGAAATCCAGGAAAAACTTTTCACGGCCAATGAGGTGGTCTCCACACCGGGTACTACCGGAGAGTCCGGATCGGGACTCGGACTCGTTATATGTAAGGAATTTTTGGAACGAAATCAGGGTAAGATAGCCGTCGAGAGTGAACCTGGAAATGGGGCGACTTTCATTGTCACACTTCCCTCCTCTCTGCCAGATCCTTCTATTTCAGCTTCTCCTTGAAAACTTTCTCAAACTTTTCCAACTTGGGAGTGATGACCAAGCGGCAGTATCCCTGATTCGGGTTGTTTTCATAGTATTCCTGGTGGTAAGCTTCTGCGCTGTAAAACTGCTCAAAAGCTTCTACGGCAGTTGCAATGGGATTACTCCAGACCTCTTCAGAATCCAGCTCTTCTATGATCTCCCGGGCAAGCATTCGCTGCGCCTCATTGTGATACAATACAATGGATCGATACTGCGTTCCCACATCAGCCCCCTGTTGGTTTAGTGTGGTAGGATCGTGGGTAAGGAAAAAAAATTCCAACAGTTCCAGGTAGGAGACCACTTCCGGATCAAATGTGATCTGCACCACTTCAGCATGTCCGGTAGTGCCTGAGGTAACCATTTTATAATCGGGATTCCTGACATTTCCACCCGAATACCCCGATTCTACCTGGTGCACACCTGAGACACGTTCAAAAATCGCCTCCACACACCAGAAGCATCCGCCACCAAAAGTTGCAATTTCAAATTTGTTTTTCATACTGCCGTTTCCTGATAGGCTTAAAGATAATAAGAGTATGGACAATAATGTAAAAGTGTATTTTCTCATAGATCTAGAACAATTATCCCTTCCATATTAAGCAAATGTAAGCCATTTGTTTAAGGTGGGATTCATCGCTTTTTCGTTGTAACTTTATCTCATGCAGGAAGCTTTATTCTACAAGCAACTTGAGAACCAGGGGGTGCAGTGCCTTCTTTGCCCACACAGATGCACACCTGAACCCTTGCAGTATGGCTTATGCAAAACCCGTGTTAACAGGGGTGGAAAGCTGTTTACCGAGAGTTATGGAATTCTCTCTGCCATCTCCTCTGACCCCATTGAGAAGAAACCGCTTTATCATTTTTATCCGGGTCGTTCCATTCTCTCAATTGGAAGTTTTGGCTGCAACCTGAGATGCGACTTTTGTCAGAACTGCGAGATTACCCAGATTGATCAAAAAATTCTTTCTCGTCACTCTTCCAGGGATCCGGAAGATATTGTAAGCAAAGCTGTCCTGCACCGAAACAACATTGGTCTTGCTTATACCTATAATGAACCCACCGTCTATTTTGAATACATGATCAGATGTGCTGCGCTGATTAAGGAGCAAAATATGAGTAATGTGATGGTCACAAACGGGTATATTAATCCCGCTCCACTGGAGGATCTTATTCCTTATATAGATGCTTTTAATGTGGATTTGAAATCCTTCCGGAACCTATTCTATAAAAAACGTTCTGGAGCTAGCCTGGCTCCGGTGCTTGAAACTATCCACAACATTGCCAGATCGGGGCGACACCTGGAGCTAACCTTCCTGATTATACCTGACCACAACGATGATGAAAAGGAGTGGGAGGAAATGCTTAGGTGGATATCAGATCATTGCAGTAGAGGAACTGTACTGCATGTTAGCAGGTATTTTCCCTATTTCAAAATGGATAAGCCTCCTACTCCACTCTCCACAATAAAACGATTCATTGAGATGGCCAGGGAACGAATCGACTATGTATATCCGGGAAATACACCACAGCTTGACAACCACTCCTACTGTCCTGCATGCGGAAATATGTTAATAGAGCGATTTCTGTATAACGCTAGCGTGAAGGGCATAGGACCAGCAGGCACATGTAGTAAATGTAATAAGGAAATTAATGGATTCTTTAATTGAAATGTATTATGAGAACACGTAGTGCAGCGGTGGAAGGACGTTTCTATCCATCTTCGAAAAGCAGGATATTTGATCAGATTATGGATATTGAACACTCTGGGAGGTACCCTGAGCCAGAACTGTCGCCCGGCAAGGTATTTGGTGCAGTACTTCCCCATGCCGGACATCTCTATTCAGGCTACCAGACCATTCCCTTCTTTCAACTGATTAGAAGACACAACTTATTCCCCGATACATTTGTAATTGTTCATCCAAACCATTCAGGCCATGGTGCTCCCCTGGCTATTGATGAGGCCGAGTTATGGAGCAATTCCATTGGCGAGGTGCCGGTGGATACGGAGCTGGCAAGGGCCATGGAACTCCCATTTGATAGTAGGGCTCATGCAAGGGAACACTCAGCAGAGGTCATTATACCCTTTGTTCAGTATTTTCTTTCTGAGCATCCCTTTTCAATTGTTCCTGTGTGCATGATGGATCAGACGCATAAAAATGCAAGTCTTGTTGCAGAGCGCATTATCAGGGCTCAGAAAAAAACGCGAAGAAAGATCATGCTTATTGCTTCGTGCGACTTTTCACACTTCCTTTCTCCTTCTGAGGGCTCTGAACTGGATCAGCTTATTATTGACCAGATTCTTGAGCGAAATGCTCCTGAAGTTGAGAGGGCTGTAATCGAGAATCGCGCATCGGTGTGCGGATACGGGCCCATTATGTCTCTGATGGAGTATGCCAGTTCCCAGTCGCCTGATTATCAGATTGAAATTCTGGCACGGGGCCATTCCGGTGAGGTCTCTCCCTCGCCAGAAGTTGTCGATTACATTTCTCTCATTGCTTACAAATGAGGATTTCAGGATCTGAGAAAAAGATATTGCTTGCATTGGCTGGAAGAGCCATAGCTGAAAGGATTGTTTCCCGTCACCAACCATCCAAGCCAAAGCCGGACTTAACAGAGTCCCTTCATCAAAGATGTGGAGCTTTTGTATCCCTCTATGTGAATCAGAAGCTTCGGGGATGCATAGGAACATTTTCTGAGGAAGAAGCCCTTTACAAAAATGTAATGAACATGGCAATTTCTGCAGCAACGGATGACTCAAGGTTTAATTCTATTCACGCCGGTGAACTCTCACAGCTCGAACTTGAGATTAGTATCCTGACCCCACGTCAGAGGATAAGCGATCCTTCAGAGATCATTATTGGGAGGCATGGCATCTATATCAAACTGGGTGGCAACAGGGGTACTCTGCTGCCTCAGGTAGCTGTTACACAGGGATGGACTGTTAAGGAGTTCCTGGGAAACTGTTCAAAGTATAAGGCAGGTATTGGGTGGGACGGTTGGAAGGCAGCGGATCTTTATACATATGAGGCCATTGTATTCAAATCTGGCATGCCCTTCTTCTAAGTGTTAAGAATCTTTAAAAAAACAACTATTGTGATATGAAAGTTGTAATTACGAAAATCTTCGTATATATTTACTACGAAACATTTCGTATAAGTAATGAAACCTACAGAAAGTGAACTTGAGATCTTGCAACTGCTCTGGGAACATGGTCCCCTGACGGTACGAGCATTGAATGACAAACTCAATAAACAAAGAAGGGTTGGTTATACAACCTCACTGAAGATGATGCAAATCATGACTGAAAAAGGTATGCTAACGCGCGATACTTCGCTTCGCTCCCATGT
>JAUVIT010000210.1 GCA_030592605.1 Bacteroidota bacterium | reverse complement strand
TAACCGGCTTCCTCATAACCCTGACCAACCCCTTGCTGATAGAAGCAATTATGCCTTCTGGCACTTTCTTTTTATATGCAGGATTAACCCTGCCTGCCATCTGGTTCATCTGGAAGTTTGTGCCAGAAACCAAAGGAAAATCGCTGGAGGAAATTGAGAAATACTGGAAAAGCCTGAAGAAAAAATGAAACCAAGAGAACGTTTTTTAACTGCATTGAATTGTGGGATCCCTGACCAGGTTCCCCTCTTCGATCATCTTTTTAGTCCAAGACTTCAGAAAGATGTGCTGGGCTACGCTTCTGAACTCTATGATGGGGAATCCATAGTAAAACTGGCTCATAAGATTGGTATTGATTCTTCCTGGATCCCGGTAAACGGATTCTGTGGAACGGAAGAAGAAGTTCATGATGAAGGTACAGCATACATTGATGAATGGGGAGTTTCCTACGTTAAGAACGGTTGGCCCATCATGGCCCAGCGAGATACCCCTATCAAGGACCGGAACGACTGGACCAACTACCGGCTGCCCGATGCCCATGCACCCTTCCGCCTGGACAGAATCACAAAGGCCATAAAAGCTAATGAAGGAGAGACCGCAATTTTGTGTGGAATGCTTGGCCCCTTTACCATGATGAGCTGGTATTTTATGGACCTTCCCAATTTCAGTGTGGCCATGTTTACCGATCCCCAGTTAATCCACGAAATTAATAATGCTTACATAGACTGGACATTAGCTGTAGCTAAAAAGGTTGCGATGCTGGAAGGAATTGGTGCATTTTTTATCTCAGATGACTGGGGTACGACTACTGGACCGCTGATTGCACCCGACCAGTTTGATGAGTTCTTCATTCCCCCATTCAAGAGAATGGTGCAGGGATTGAAATCGCTTGGTTTCCCTGTTATCATGCACAACGATGGTAATATCTGGGATATGCTCGACGGACTGGTGGGAACCGGGATTTCAGGATTTAATCCGGTGGAGCGGGCTGCAAGTATGGATCTGAAGAAAGTAAAGGAACGCTACCCCGGGAAGCTCTGTTGCATTGGCAATGTGGACAATAAAGTTACCCTGGTAAGCGGGTCCGTAGAGGAGGTGATTGCCGAAACCAAAGAGTGCCTGGAGATAGGTATGCCTGGAGGTGGATATATACTTTCATCGGACCATAGCTTCCATGACGATATACCCCTGGAAAATATCTTCGCCATGATCGAAACGGTTAAGAAATACGGTAAGTATTAACTTACACTACATAGGCCTCAAGGATCCGGTAGAAAACGGTACGTGAGAAACCTACGAACTTTGCAGGGAATAAACCATCAGGACGTCCCCGTGCCTCAGGAACATTTTTCCATCAAAGAGATATGGATGCGACCAGTGAGGACCGCGTCCTTTTTCTATCTCAAACGAGCTGATGACTTTGAATCCGGTCGGATCAGGTTGAACAAGACCTACATGTCCGCTCTTCTCAATATAAACATAAAATAAGCCATCGGCATATACCAATTGTCCTTTTGAGTTCCATTCCTCGTCGTACATCACTTCGCCGGTTTCCCAGTTTAAGCAGGTCCATGCCCCTTTGTTGTTGTGAATCCAGTAGGACCCATAGAGGTAGCCATCCAGTTCGATGACTCCATGGTGGTGGTTGTCCAGCACCTCATTGGTATATACCTCTGTGATGGTAGATAGATCGTCACTTACTTTGAGCATTTTTGCCGGGTAATTGTAGCCGATGCATACAAAGATCATGTTGTCCTTCACTACCGGTGAATTGGCCCAGATCATTCCCTTGGGCTGCCATTTCCACTGGGTGGAGTCAAAATATTTGTAAGAGCTCAGGATTGCACCATTTTCAGGATCCACAATGAACAAGTCGCTTGCAGAGGCACCTAAGATATAGTCCTTGCCATTGAACTTCTGCAGGATGGGGCTTACGTAGGAACGCTGACCATCGGTACCTGCCGATTTCCAGATTTCTTCACCGTTCATTTTATCAAAAGCAACAAAGGTCGCCAGGGCGCTGGCCGGGGAACAGATTACCTTGTTGTCGACGATTAGCGGGGATTCGGCCACACCCCAGGTATGCCATTCGGCCTGGTAATCTTCATCCACATTGATCTTCCAGTTGATATCCCCGGTTTCAGCATTCAGACAGACCAATTCTCCAACGCCGCTGATAATGTATATTCTATTACCTTCCACTGTTGGTGTACCACGGGTATTGGGATATGATTGATTCCATCCTTCTCCATATTCAACCTGCCAGAGTTGATCGCCTTCAAAATCGATGCAGGTTAACTGGTCCATTTCTCCCGCCTTTCCAGAGGCATAAATGCGTTTACCGTCGGAAATAACGGACGACCAGCCGTCTCCGATTCCTTCAAATTCCAATAGTAATTCCGGACCACCCTCTGGCCACTCTTTCAAGAGATTACTTTCCGGAAACTTTCCATCCCTGTCAGGTCCGCGAAATTGATAGATCTGGGCACTTGTTTCCGAAACAAGTACTACAAAGAATATAATGAGCCATAGTTTTTTCATTGCGTCTTTTTTTGAGGATGCAAACATACTAAAACTTACCATTAGATAATAAAATTGCATCAGGGTTTAAATAGTGGAGGATTCCTTAACTTACAAAACCACTCAAAGTCATAAACCATGAGAACATTAACAGCCATTTTCCTATGCCTGCTCATAACTCTTCCTGCATATTCCCAGACCCGAGTGGTGAAGGGAAAGATAACCACCTTTAACCATTACCCTGTGCAAAATGTGGAAGTGGCCTCCAAAAAAGCCAAATCTGTAGTCATGACCGATTCGCTGGGTCAGTTTGAGCTGGAATGTAGTGAGAAAGACGTTATCATGGTCAAAACAAAAGGGTTTAATCCCTTAAATAAGCGAGTGACCCCCAAGGATGATTTTATCTCTGCCAACCTGATCTTCAAGGATTCCAAGAAGAACCGCGAGATAGTCACCGGTGCGGGATATCTTAAGCCAGATCAACTCTCTTATGCCCTGGCCAACCTGTCTGCTGAAAATAATGACTTCTGCAACTACTCAGATATATTCTCTTTGCTCCGGGTTAATTTTCCCGGACTTCAGGAAATAGGTGGAGGAAGAAAAGGGGTGTATGTACGCGGACAGAAGTCCCTAAGTTCAAATGTAGTAAACGAAGCCGTCTATGAGGTCGATGGGATGATTGTATCAGATATCTCATTTGTAGTTCCTTGTGACATAGCAAGCATTAATATCCTGAAGAGCGGCGGAACTACGATTTATGGTCCCCAGGCGGTAAATGGAGTGTTGATAATTAAGACCACAGGACACTAGATCAAGCGTGATTAGTAAAGAGGGTATGTGCAAGAAATGGTAAAAACAGTTCATACAATTATTCTGACGCTGGTTTTTTTACAAGCGATTTGTGCCCAACCAATATCCTTTATTAGCACTGGTGATACCACGAGTTACTTGAATATTCCTGAACGCCCGGCTTATGCCATAGAAGGATCAGACTTCGTGGCTCAGGTTACTGGTTTAAGTATTCTAGATAGAGAAACAGCAGTTGTTAGAGAAATTCTATCAGGGAATGTCCCATCTTTCTCGCGAGAATTAAAATCATTAAAGATTAATCAAACTGTTGATGCGGAAAATTATGAATTAGTCTATTTTGTTTCTTGTGATTACCTGGCCATTGGCTCCGATCAGGATTATTTGTATATACCACTTACACACTCAACGGCGCAGTACCTGGCAGATGAATTAAATTGTTCGCTTCCAACAAGAAAGATAGTAGATAACATCTACACGAATTCGAAAATTACATTGTCTCCTCAGCCCATTCCTCCCTCAGATAAAATGACCACCATTCAGGTTTTTGAACAGCACACAGATTCAATAAAACAGCAATTTTCCTTGTTAGGATTTGACAGATCTGCCTTTGGTATTGTTGCCGGACATAAAAAAGACATTATCATTTCGAATAAAATATATGATCCTGATAGAACTAATGAAAGGGTCATAATCTACGGCTGGCATAAAAGCGAAAATAATCCCATTCAACCGGTGTATAACGGTCACACTGCAATGTATGCGGATTACTCACATGGTGTGCGTTTAATATCCAGATTAGCTTTCATCAATGGGGACCCAATTCATCTTGATGATATTCTAAAGGATCCAAGCTTATCTATTCTATTGAGTAGCGAAGGTGTAATTAGTAAGCCATATTATCCAGAAAGTAAATTATTTACTTCGGGAGGAAATAAGTTTTAAACTATCAAGCCGACTTTTTAATGCAACGAACCATCCAAATAGAAACCCCTGCCCACAACGGCCTCTACGACATCACCCGGCAGGTGGAGGCCATCGTAGCCGAGAGCAGTGTGAAAACCGGCATGGTCAATGTCTACGTCCAGGGGGCAACAGCCGGGATTATGATCCAGGAGAACTGGGATGATTCGGTACAAAGGGATGTGGTGAGTCTACTGAACAAACTGGTCCCTGCCGGTGTCTGGGAGCATGATCACCAGGATAACAATGGGGACTCGCACCTTAAAGCCGGGATCATAGGGCCCCAGGAAACCATCCCCATTGTGGATGGGAAGATGGGACTTTCCACC
>JAUVIT010000205.1 GCA_030592605.1 Bacteroidota bacterium | reverse complement strand
AGAGAAGGTTGAGACTCCGAAGGCTGAAAAGAGCACGGAGCCTTCAGAAAAAGAGGTGGAACCTGAAGTAGTTGGAGGCGGACCAAGGGTCGTAGGGAAAATCGACCTGGATTCTATGAATCAGAAGACACGTCCCAGCAAGAAGTCGAAGGCCAAGAGTGAAGATACCGAAAGCAAGGAAGCGGAGAAAGCAGAGAAAGCGGAGAAAGTAGAGACTGGAACCAAGGCAAAAATTGCAGCGAAAGAAAAGGTTGAAAAGGACATAGTTAAAAAAACTGAAAAGGTTGAGACCAAAGATACTTCCGAAGCACAAGCGGAGGAGGTGAAGCCAGAACCTATCGAAGCTCCTCCAGAGACAAGTGCTAAAGTGGAGGAGAAGATCACTAAGAAGGAAAAAGAGGAGGAGTCAAATCTGATACCCACCCGGGTAGAGAAACTGACCGGTCCGACCGTTGTTGGTAAGATTGAGCTTCCCAAGAAGAGAGAGCCCAAGAAAAAGCCGGTAGCATCCAGTAAGGATGACCAGAATCTCGATCAGAAGAAAAAGAGGAAACGGATCAAGAAGGAGACCGGTCCGGTGGATATAGACAGGCAAAAGGCAGGTGCAGCAAGAGACAAGGGAGGAAAGAGGAAGAAGCGTGGCACCAGGCCGGAGGTCAATGAAGAGGATGTTCAGAAGCAGATAAAGGATACACTGGCCAAACTTACCAGCAAAGGATCCAAATCAAAAACATCCAAATACAGGCGTGAGAAGCGCGATGCCGTACAGGCCAAGTTGCAGGAGGAGAGCGATCAACTGGAACAAAGATTGAATGTCCTGCAGGTAACTGAGTTCGTTTCTGTAAATGAGCTGGCTAATATGATGGATGTTCCACCTACACAGGTGATACAGACATGCATGAACCTGGGACTCTTTGTCTCCATTAATCAGCGTCTCGATGCGGAGACCATGGCATTGGTAGCCGATGAGTTTAAATTCAAGGTGGAGTTTGTAAGTGTGGATCTGGTTGCATCGATCCAGGATGAGGAAGATGCACCTGAAGATTTGCTCCCAAGGTTTCCCATTGTGACCGTTATGGGGCATGTGGACCATGGAAAAACCAAGCTCCTGGATGTGGTGCGTGATGCCAATGTGGTGGCAGGTGAAGCAGGAGGCATTACCCAGCATATTGGGGCCTACAGTGTAAAACTTGAAGATGGACGTAAGATTACTTTTCTGGATACGCCAGGTCACGAAGCATTTACGGCCATGCGCGCCAGGGGTGCACAGATTACCGATGTGGCCATTATCGTGGTTGCTGCCGATGACGGAGTGAAACCCCAGACTGTGGAGGCCATCAACCATGCTGCAGCAGCTGGAGTGCCCATTGTTTTCGCCATTAACAAGATAGACCTTCCCGCAGCCAACCCGGAAAAAATCAAGGACGAACTTGCCCAGATGAACTATATGACAGAGGACTGGGGAGGCAAGTACCAGTCGCAGGAGATATCGGCCAAGGGAAATGTGAATATTGAGGAGTTGCTTGAGAAGGTATTGCTGGAGGCCGAGTTACTGGACCTGAAGGCCAATCCTGAAAAAGCCGCAAGAGGAACCATCATTGAGTCGACTCTTGATAAGGGAAGGGGCAATATTGCCACCATCCTGGTTGAGTCGGGTACACTGAAGATCGGAGATGTGGTCCTGGCCGGGCAGCATTTTGGTCATGTAAAGGCCATGTTCAATGAAAGAGGTAACAAAGTAAGCATAGCAGGGCCATCAACTCCTGCTCTGATATTGGGCTTGAATGGAGCACCACAGGCTGGCGAGAGTTTCAATGTAATGTCTACGGATAAGGAGGCCAAGGAAATTGCTAACAAACGTGAACAACTGCAGCGTGAGCAAGAGCTGAGGACCACCAAGCATATTACACTGGATGAAATTGGACGTCGAATTGCCATTGGTAACTTCCAGGAGCTGAATGTGATTGTGAAGGGTGATGTGGACGGATCCATTGAGGCTCTTTCTGACTCGCTTATTAAGCTGAGTACAGAGGAGATCCAGGTCAATATCAAGCACAAGGCTGTGGGACAGATCTCGGAATCGGACATCCTGCTGGCTGCAGCATCCAATGCCATTGTCATTGGATTCCAGGTTAGACCATCACTTAGTGCCAGAAAGCTGGCCGAAAAGGAGCAGATCGATATTCGTCTCTACTCCATCATTTACGATGCCATTGAAGAGTTGAAGGCGGCCATGGAGGGTATGCTTACTCCGGAGATCAAAGAGGATATCATTGGAACGCTGGAGATCCAGGAGGTTTTCAAAATCACCAAGGTAGGAACCATTGCAGGTTGCATAGTCAGGGAAGGCAAAATCAGGAGGACTTCCAAAGTGCGCCTGATCCGGGATGGTATTGTAATCTACAGCGGAGAGCTGGGATCGCTGAAGCGTTTTAAGGATGAGGCCAAAGAGGTGGTTTCAGGTCTTGAGTGCGGACTCAACATTGAGAATTTCAACGATATCAAGGTTGGGGACATGGTTGAAGCCTACGAGCAGACAGAGTTGAAAAAAACCCTCTAAGGGCTCTTTCGATTTTAGTATATTAGCATACCAAAACCTTGTGGTATGTATGAATATATTGAGGGAGAATATGTTGAGAAGAGTCCCGCTCATCTAATCGTTCAGGCAGGCCACATGGCCTACCACATTCACATCTCAGTTTTTACCTATAGTCAGATCAGCAGTCAGACCTCAGGAAGGATCTATCTCCATTTTGTGGTCAGGGAAGATGCTCAGATTCTCTATGGTTTTGGCGGCCGGGAGGAGCGCGAACTCTTCAGAATGCTTATTTCGGTCTCCGGTGTGGGGGCCAATACGGCTCGCCTGATTCTCTCTTCACTTTCTCCGGATGAGATAAGCCAGGCTATCCTGGCAGGAAATGTCTCGCTTTTGCAGGGAATTAAAGGGATTGGTGCGAAATCTGCCCAACGAATCATCATTGACCTGAAAGACAAGCTTGGAAAAGGTGCGGGAATTGATGAATTATTCTTTTCACAGGACAATACCAGCCGTGATGAAGCGTTATCTGCTTTAGTGGCATTGGGCTTTCCAAAGAAAACTATTGAGAAGACAGTGACCCGCATTTTATCAGAGCAGCCCGAGCTTTCTGTAGAGGAGGTAGTGAAGGCTGCCTTGAAGTTTATGTAGTGAACCGTCGACATAATCACATATTCCTGATTGTCATAGGATTCTTGCTGGCTATAGGAGCTAATGCCCAGGATTCCACCCTACATTTTCCTTTTTCTGACAGGGCTTCTTATCCCCTCTCAAGCTCTGGACAAAGTTCACCCCTCTACCTGCAGAATCCATCCAACATACATTCGCAGGTAGTTTATGATCCCCTGACCAAAAAGTATGTATTCTCCGAGACCATCGGAAGCTGGAACTACAGGAACCCTACCACCATGACCATGGATGAGTTTCAGCGTTATGAACTCAGGCAACAGGTAAACGATTACTGGCGCTTGAAAGCAAGTGGATCCTCCCTGGAACAACAGCTCTCATTTATTCCTCCCATCCAGGTGGGCGGAGAGGCATTTGATAAGCTCTTTGGATCCAATGTGATCAATATCGTTCCAACGGGTTCTGCGGAGCTGATCTTTGGATTTAACCTGAGCAAACAGGATAATCCCAATATTAGCGAGCAACTCAGAAGTGTGCCCTCTTTCACTTTTGATGAAAAAATAATCATGAATGTGGCAGGTACCATTGGCAATAAGATGAGCATGGATATCAGCTACAACACGGAAGCCACTTTCGATTTTGAGAATCAGACCAAGCTGGAGTATACGGGTGAGGAGGATGAGATCATCAAGAAGATCGAGGCCGGAAATGTGAACCTGCCTATTCCGGGCTCCTTGATTCACGGGAGCCAGAGCCTGTTTGGCTTTAAGACCGAGTTGCAATTTGGAAAACTGACAATGACCAGTGTATTTTCTCAGCAGCGTGGTGAATCGTCGGTGATCACTGTGGAGGGCGGTGCTCAACTGAGCGAGTTTTCGATCACGGTGGATGATTACGATGTGAACAAGCACTACTTTCTGTCGGATTACTTTCGTGAGAACTACAACAAAGCATTATCGCGCCTGCCGGTGATTACCTCCGATGTGGCCATCACACGTATCGAGGTGTGGGTCACCAACAAGACCACCAACTTTGAGCAGAGCAGGAACATTGTGGCGGTCAATGACCTGGCTGAACCCTATCCCATGTTCTATAACCGCGACCCGGCCCAGACAGGAAATTACCCCAGGAATGCACTGAACAATGCCTATGGGGAGCTTACCACAACCCATTCGGCCATCAGGGATATCAAGAATGTGACCACCGAGCTGGAAGGTGCCGGTCTTACCCTGGGAACTGATTATGAGAAGATTGAAAATGCCAGATTGCTTTCTCCAAGGGAATATACCTTCAATGACAAGCTGGGCTATATCTCCTTGAATACGGCCCTGAATACCGATGAGATCCTGGCAGTGGCTTATGAATATACTTACAGGGGGCAGACCTTCCAGGTGGGTGAGCTCTCACAATCAAGCGGAATCTCTGCCCCATCATCCCTGATGATGAAGTTGATAAAACCTACCAATTATACCCCCAGAAGCTATACCTGGGACCTGATGATGAAAAACGTCTATGCTCTT
>JAUVIT010000310.1 GCA_030592605.1 Bacteroidota bacterium | reverse complement strand
GGGGTTCTTTTCTTATAGTATTTCGCTGATTAAATGCTATTTACAGTGGCAAGCTACTGCAAATGCTGACGTGCGTCATCCACACCCTCAAGGCCTTCATCGCCTGATCCCCAAAACTCCAGGAACCTTTCAAAATATTCTTGAGATTTTCTGCTTTCACCCATCTCTTCATACAACAGGGCCAGCCGGTAGTGAGCCAGAACCCACGGTTCCTGAGGTTCATAACCCAATGGCATAAGCCGGATAAGCTCCAGAAAGGCAGCCTCCGACTCTTCATATTGTCCGTTGGCATGATAGGCGCGTCCCAGGGCTCCGAGGGTAAGGCCTGAGCCCTTGTCCAGTTGATCTGCAAGCTCCATGGAAGCCACAGCCTGCAATGGATCTCCTGCTGCCAGGGCGATTTCCCCCCGAAGGAGCTGCACTGCCCACTCATGGTCTCCCTGATCCCATCCTTTTCCAAGCCAGAAACCAAGCAACTCGTTGGCTCCGGCAATATCTCCCACATCTACCAGGCGAATGGCGAGATGGATAGTCCAGTTAGGAGACCAGCCTCCAATTCTGGCAATCTCCTGACAAAGTCGCAATTCTTCAGCCAGTGCATCCTGCATTCCCATGCTTTGATAGGCCCTGGCAATGTACACCCTGTTACGAAGTTCACTGATAAGAGCTTCACTGCGCTGGTTGATTACCACTGCCTGTTTGAGCAATTCAACTGCAGAGGAGTGCTTTCCCTGATACATATTCAACAAGGCCAGTGAACGAAGACCGCTTGCTCGCCCCCTCTCATCCCCTTCTAAAAGCAGATTAAACCGTTCCTCAGCACCGCTTAGATCTCCCAGTTTAAGCAGCAGGAAACCGGAAATCCGGTTCACATCACCCCCCCAGCTTCTCATCTGCATAGGATCTAACTCAAAAGCCTGCTCAAAATGAATGGCTGCTTCTTCGAATCGGCCCAGGCCATCGTATCCTACAGCCATGTTCACATGGGGCCAGACCTGAATGGGATCGATGACAAGTGAATGTTGATATGCCTGTATGGCTTCTTCAACACGCCCTTCTGCCCGAAGCGAGTTCCCAAGGTTGTACCAGCCATCTCTGTCATCGGGATACTGCAAAAGGTAAGTCTGGTTGGCCTCTATGGCGTGATTCCTGTCTGCAGAGAGGGCAATAATCCACAGTCTTTCTTTCTCTGTTACACGGTCCAGCTGACCCAGGGCCCGGTCAAAGTAATCCTGGGCTTCTGCTTCTGCTCCCATCCACTTTGCGGCCAGACCAAGACTTGCATTTGCCCTGGCAAAACCAGAATCCAATTCAACGGCCCGGCTCCAGAGAGCCTGTGCTTCCTTCCAATGACTCATGCTCCATGAGACTGCTCCATCAGAATACGCCTTCAGTGCTTCCAAAGAGGGTGTTGTGGCTTTTGCAAGTGGTATTCTGCGCTGTAATACTTTTCCCAGGGTTTCTCCAAGGTCCCTGCGTACATTTGTGGCCAATGCATCCAGCACCTGCAGCACCTCCTCCTTACCCGTAGCCTTGGCCTGACGGGAACGAACGGTTTCTCCGGTATAGGGATTTAGCAGGCTCGTACTCAGAACATAGGTATTATTGAGTTCCGAGATGGTCAGAACCAGCACCGATTTGATGTTTTCCCGCTCTGCAATTTCCAAAGCAAGCGGAATATCAATTTTATTCACACTATCCAGCTGCATTCTATGCAAAACTTCCCGGACTCGTCTCCTGGGGTAAATATTTACGTATTTGGATTGATCAATGGTAACGCTTAGTGCATGCATCAGGGATCTGTCGAATACCTCATCATTGGTGTTATTCTCCAGATCAGCAAGCAGAATCCAGTCTCTCTCCTGGAAGCCCAGGGCATTGGTCCTGGGAACCGTAAAAAAGGCCAACGACAGGAAAATAAGCATAATAAACAGCACCACCGAAATCCAGCTTGGCCTCCATGTCATAGTACGAAGACCCGTCCTCTCCTCAGGTGTGAGTGGTTTTGTACGCTCAAAACCCTTAGGGGTTAGATCAAATATCCACGAAAGAATCAAGGCAATGGGAAAACATGCAATGACCAATATGATCAAAATCTGGATGGCGCCTTCTGAAATATTAAAGCTCCCACCAATGATATCTGCGGCTTCTATGATACCAAAACCAACCACAACATAGATCGTAGCCAATCGGGTTACCTTTCGTCGCCTCAGATCGGAGAAGAATAATCTTAATTTGCCGGGCTCATTACTCATCTGCTATGGTCTTTATAGAATACAAGATAATACCTAGAGACATACATGTCAAATAAGTACCTGTGATTCAAGACGTAATTCGTATCTTTGCATTCAAGAAATTATAAGTATAAAAGCAACACAGATGAACATGAAAAAACTACTGGTATTTGCAATGGCCCTGTTTTTAGCAGCAGGCTTATTCGCTCAGGATGAGCAGGAGCAGACAAATGAAAACAAAGGAGATTCACCTACCATGTGGCTGGGCGGTGAAGTTACTTTTGGCTCCATGTCAAATCTGGATTTCACCCTTGGCCCCAGTTTCGGTATCATGGTCGCTAAAAACATGGGAGTGGGAGGTACCTTGCTCTTTTCAAGCGGAAACAGTGCATACGAATGGGGACTGGAACCTTACTTCAGATACTATTTGCCCGTTGCTGATCAGTTCTCGTTCTTTGGGGATGCCTTTTTTGGGGTAGGAGGAGGAGATAATGACACAGATTTTGATGGCGGCGACTACAATTGGCTTGATTTTGGAGTGAGAGCAGGCCTGCAGTACTGGTTTGTCCCCCGATGGTCCATGGCTGCATCAACCAATATTTTATCGTATAGCTCCGTCAATAACGATGGAGAATTTGGGGCCGGAGTAAGCTTCAACACGATAAATTTTGCACTCTTTTTCCATTTTTGAGCAAGCAAGAGAATTAAAACCTATAAGAATCTCGGTCACCAATGACCGTCTGAGACAAGCCGGGTATATCTTCTTCGCGGACTATTACCGGTTAGTCAATGGCATTAATTAAGGAATCGCCTAGTACCGAACGGTATGCTAGGTGGTGTGAGAGGACAGATAGGGATTTAATCCCTATCTTCCTACTCAATTGATCAGGCCAAGCTTCTTGGCGCGGACTTCCCAGTTCTTCCTGGCCAGTACCTGCATATCCTCCACATCGTCCATTTCATCCACAATTTCCAGTCCGATGAGGGTCTCAAACAAGTCCTCCATGGTGACCAGTCCGCTTACCATCCCGTATTCATCCACCACAATGGCGATATGGGCTTTTCGCTCGATCAGTTTGGAAAAGAGTCGGATAATGGGGGTATCCTCATTCACAGCAGTAATTGGACGGGCAATGGTTTTTAGAGGCTTCTCCCCTT
>JAUVIT010000251.1 GCA_030592605.1 Bacteroidota bacterium | reverse complement strand
CCTGTGCCCATAAGGGCCAGCATGGCGATTGTGTTTTTCTTCATAAATCAATCTCTTACGTGACCGGAAATATAGCAAAATTTGGTTACTTTATGAGATCATAATCAAGCTGGTAAAGTAGATGGAGAAAGTCTCTTTTGTGGTTCCTTTATTCAATGAGAAAGAGAATATTGAATCTTTGTGTCGCTCAATCAGTTCTGCCATGGAATCCACCTCATATCCCTATGAGATGATCCTTGTGAACGACGGAAGCAGTGATGGGACCTGGGCCGAGATATCGAGGTTATCAGGGGATTATAAGAATTTGCTTGGCATAGATCTGGCCACCAATTACGGGCAGAGCTCGGCTCTGTCGGCAGGGATCGATCAGGCCAGTGGTGAGTTGATTGTGATGATGGATGGCGATATGCAGAACGACCCGGCCGATGTACCCATGATGCTCGATACCTTGAAGGAAAAGGATTGTGATGTGGTTTCCGGTGAGAGGATCAATAGAAAAGATTCAGCCATCTCCCGGCGATTCCCCAGCAGAATTGCCAACTTCTTTATTCGTATGATTACGGGTGTGAAGCTTCGGGATTATGGCTGTGCCTTGCGGGTGTTCAGAAGCGATATTGCAAAAAATCTGGGACTCTACGGGGAGCTGCATCGCTTTATACCGGTGCTGGCGGTACTCCAGGGAGCCTGTATGGAGCAGGTCCCGGTGCGCCACCACAGCAGGAAATTTGGAAAATCCAAGTATGGAATTGGACGGACATTCCGGGTGATAAGCGACCTCTTGCTGATGGTGTTCTTTAAAAGGTACCAGGACCGGCCCATTCATCTTTTCGGTACCCTGGGAATCATCACCTTTGGTGCCGGGGCTATCATCGACCTCTACTTTTTTGTACTGAAACTGCTGGGGAACGATATCTGGGGGAAGCCCTTATTGCTACTGGGATTTTTACTGACCATCGGCGGGATACAAATCATTACTATCGGGATTTTTTCGGAAATATTGATGAGGACCTACTATGAGTCCCAGCATAAAAAACCCTACAGGGTGAAACGAACCATAGTCCGTGAAGATTAAACTTCCTTCCTATGTAAAGGTCTTTGTGAAGCTGGCGATTACTGTTGCTGCACTCTGGTATGTGTTTTCCAGGCTTGACCTGCAAGAAGTCCTTGGAACCATTGCCCAATCGAAGTTTCTCTACCTCGCCGGAGCTCTGATTCTATTTGTGCTTTCCAAAATGGTCTCTTCGCTTAGACTTAATAAGTTTCTGGTCTCTACAGGCATACATATCTCTGAAAGAGCCAATATGAAGCTCTACCTGCAGGGCATGTATTACAACCTTTTTCTCCCTGGTGGAATTGGGGGCGACGGGTATAAGATCTATCTCCTGAACAGGAAATATGAAGTGAGAACCCGCAAGATTTTCTGGGCTGTGATGATGGACCGGATCATCGGAGTTGTGGCCCTCTTCTGCATGGCAGTGGTACTTTTCTGTTTTATTCCAGGCATGGGAAAATATACCTGGTACATTTGGATATTGATCCCCATAGCCATTTCCATTAGCTATCTGGCATTAGGGCGATTCTTTCCCTACCTGCTTCGCGTGTTCCGGATCAGCAACCTACTCTCAATTGTGGTTCAGCTCTTACAGCTTTGTTCCGCATTATTGATCCTGCTTTCCCTGAAGGTCCCGGGGAGCCTGGAGGGCTACCTTTTTGTTTTCCTGATCTCCTCCATGGTGGCTGTACTTCCACTGACCATTGGTGGGATAGGCTCCAGGGAATTTACCTTTATGCTTGGGGCACAATGGCTGGGTCTGGATCTGAATCTATCCATCGCCCTGAGTTTGCTGTTCTATCTGATTACAGCTTTTAGCTCTTTCTGGGGAATCATCTACAGCATTGGTCCGGGAATAAAACTGGAAGAATAGTATCGGGAGATCAGGACCTGATAAATTCAGTGTAGCTGTGCTCATACTGGTTTCTATCATCTGCTTCCACCTTCTCTGTAACAAGCGCTTCCCACTGAGAGAAATCTATCTCCGGGAAAAAAGTATCTGCTTCAAATGATGCATGAACCTGTGTCAGGTAAAGTTTTCCAACCACGGGGAGAAACTGTGAATACACCATGCCCCCGCCGATTACAAAACACTCCGTTTCACTGCCGGCAAGTGCTATCGCCTCTTCGATGGATCGGGCCATCTCACATCCATCGAATGATTCTTCTGCCTGGTCGGTGATCACAATATGCCTTCGATTGGGCAGGGCCCCATTGGGCAAGGACAGGAATGTGTTTCGACCCATAATCAGGGTATGCCCTGTGGTCAGTTTTTTAAAACGTTTCAGATCGTCCGACAGATGCCAGAGCAGGCGCATGTCTTTTCCGATGGCCCGGTTTTCTGCAATGGCCACGATGATGGAAATATTGTTCAGGATTTTTCCTTCCATATCAAACAGAGATTGCTCCTTTTATATGTGGATGAGGATCATAATTTTCAAGGGCGAAATCTTCAAAGCGGAAATCGAAGACTGAATGGATTTCAGGATTCAGTTTTACAGTGGGCAAGGGCTTCGGATCGCGCGACAGCTGTAGCCTCACTTGGTCTTCGTGGTTCAGATATATATGAGCATCGCCCAGTGTATGGATGAATTCACCTGCTTCAAGCCCTGTATGCTTTGCCATCATCAACAACAGGAAGGCGTAGGAGGCAATGTTAAAGGGAACACCCAGGAAAATATCAGCACTGCGCTGGTATAGCTGACAGGAGAGTTTCCCGTCTGCTACATAGAACTGGAAGAGAATGTGGCATGGGGGAAGTGCCATATTATCCAGCTCGCCTACGTTCCAGGCACTAACTACATGCCTCCTTGAATCGGGATTCTCCCGGATCGATTTTAGCACCTGGGAAATCTGGTCAATATGTGTCCCATCCGGTGCAGGCCAGCTTCTCCACTGGTACCCATATATATGTCCCAGCTCTCCATTTTCATCGGCCCATTCATTCCAGATCCTTACTCCATGGTCGTTGAGATATTGTGTATTGGTATTGCCATTGAGGAACCAGAGTAACTCATGAATGATCGATTTCAGGTGAAGTTTTTTGGTGGTCATCAGCGGGAAACCATCCTGCAGATTAAAGCGCATCTGGTAACCAAAAGTGCTGATGGTACCGGTCCCTGTACGGTCCTCCTTGCGGATTCCATTCTCCAGCACATGTGTAAGTAAATCAAGATACTGCTTCATATTCTCCTCCTCTCCAATGGCTGGTAAAAGTACCCAAACAAGCCAGAACTCAAAAGAATAATTATCAACATTTCCACCTTAAAACTTCCCCTGTTTCTTGTCGATAAATCGATTATATTTACACCTGAGTATGGCATCAAAATCATGGTTAAGCCCCCGTTCCCTGCTGGTGTTAGCAGGTATTGTTCTGCTTGGACTACTGGTCTGGCGTTTTTCCAGTATAGTAGCCTACATCCTGATTGCTTCGGTGCTCGCCCTGATTGCCCGTCCACTGGTCTATTTGCTGGGAAGGATAAAGATTGGAAGATGGCAGATTCCCATAAGCATTCGTGCCCTGATCACCCTGCTTACCATCTGGGTCGTCTTTTTCAGTTTTTTCAAGATTTTTATTCCCCTGGTGGCCAATGAGGCCCAGGAGCTTTCCAATATTGATACCGCACTGGTCATTGAAGCATTTGAAAAACCCATTCAAAGCCTGGAGGTGTGGTACGAAAAGATGAATATTGGCGGTGAGAGAGCCTTGTCGCTGCGTGAAGAATTACAGGCAGGATTGGTATCTGTATTGAATATCAATGTTATATCTGACCTGATTGCCACGCTTGCCTCTGTCCTGGGCAACTTTGCATGGGCCCTTTTTGCCATATCCTTTATCACTTTCTTTTTGTTCAGGGAGGATAAGTTGATAACCAGCTATATTATAACAGTAGTTCCTGAAAAAAAGGTGGAGGCTTTCCGGCACGCCCTTGAATCGGTCAAGCACCTGCTCAGACGATACTTTGTGGGAATCTTACTGCAAATGACAGGAATTCTAACCCTGATTACCGTGGGGCTGACCATAGTGGGAGTGGGTTTCAGACTTGGACTGGTCATTGGATTGGTGGCTGCTGTTCTGAATATTATCCCCTATCTG
>JAUVIT010000217.1 GCA_030592605.1 Bacteroidota bacterium | reverse complement strand
GGAAGCTTTCAGGAATGAGGGGGTGGAATTTGATGCGGTACATATGGACCCGTCAATGCCCGAGGAGAACTCTCCCAACAGGAAACCCCGAACCGGAATGCTCACAAACTATATGGAGGGTCGCTACGACCTGGAGAACTCATACGTGATAGGCGATCGTACCACAGATATGGAATTGGCCCAGAACCTGGGTGCAAAGGGGATTCTAATAGGGAAGGAAGATTCTTCCATTGCAGAAGTGATATGCAGGGACTGGGACCAGGTGTATCGGTATATCCGGAGCCAACAGAGAAGTGCAACTGTTTCACGCTTCACCAACGAAACCGAGATTACCGTCAAGCTTTCCTTGGATGGAGAGGGACTTACACAGGTCTCGACCGGACTTGGATTTTTTGACCATATGCTCGATCAGATAGGACGACACGGAGGCCTTGACCTGGAGGTGGAGGTGAAAGGGGATCTCCATGTGGATGAGCACCATACCATCGAAGATACGGCCCTTGCACTGGGGGAGGCATTCCTGCTGGCGCTGGGAAATAAGCGAGGCATAGGAAGGTATGGTTTTGTACTACCCATGGATGATTCCCTGGCCAGCGTAGCCATCGATTTTGGCGGCAGACCATGGATAGAATGGAGTGCAGATTTCAAGAGGGAGAAGATTGGGGACATGCCCACCGAGATGTTTTTTCACTTTTTCAAAAGCTTCTCCGATGCGGCTAAATGCAACCTGAATATGGAGGTGAAGGGAGATAATGAACACCATATGATTGAGGGGCTGTTCAAGGCTTTTGCAAGGGCAGTGGGGCAGGCTGTTAAGCTGGACCCGGAAAGCATGCAGTTACCTACTACCAAAGGAAAGCTATAAGGATAAGAAGGATGAAAGTGGCAATTATCAAATATAATGCAGGAAATATCAGATCGGTCGATCATGCTCTGAAGCGGCTGGGAGTGGAGGCTCTTGTTACAGACGATCCTGAAACCATACTCAAGGCAGACCGGGTGATTTTTCCGGGCGTGGGAGAGGCAACCAGCACTATGGCTTACCTAAAAGAGCGGGAGCTCGATACCTTGTTGAAGGGACTTAGCTGTCCGGTTTTGGGAATTTGCCTGGGCCAGCAATTAATGTGCAGCTGGTCTGAGGAGGGCGATACGCCCTGTATCGGCATTTTCGACCAGCCGGTGAGGCATTTTCCCACGGATGTACTAAAAGTGCCTCATATGGGCTGGAACAGTCTCGATAGGGTGAATGGAGAGCTGATCCCAAGGGAGTTATCAGGATCCTATGTCTATTTTGTACACTCCTACTATGTACCAGTATGTGAAGAAACAGTAGCTGAGAGTTCATACATATTACCATTTAGTGCAGCCATGCAGCGCGATAATTTTTATGCCACCCAGTTTCATCCGGAGAAAAGTGGAGATCCCGGGGAGTTGATCCTGAAGCAATTTCTGAAATTATGATAGAGCTTATTCCTGCCATAGACATCATTGAGGGGCGTTGCGTCAGGCTCACCCAGGGCGATTATACTCAGAAGAAGGAGTATGGCGATCCTCTTGAAATGGCAAAACAATTTGAGGGTCACGGCTTGAAGCGATTACACCTGGTTGATCTGGACGGAGCCAGCCAGCAAAGGGTGGTGAACTTCAAGATCCTGGAGCAGATCGCTTCCCGTACTTCGCTTGTCATCGATGCCGGCGGTGGAGTGAGAAGTGATGAAGATCTACGTATCGTTTTTGAATCGGGGGCCAGCATGGTTACCGGGGGAAGTGTAGCAGTAAAGGATAGAGAACTGTTTCTTGGTTGGCTGAACCAGTATGGTGCAGAGCAGATTATCCTGGGTGCCGATTTCAGGGCTGGAAAGGTGGCGGTGTCAGGATGGCACGAGGCCACTGCACTTGATCTGAATACCTTTATTTCTGATTACCGGAACGAAGGGATTGTGAAGGTGATCTGTACAGACATTGATAAAGACGGTATGCTTCAGGGGCCCTCAATGGAGACTTATAAAGTGCTTAAAGCTGAAGACAAGGCACTTCACCTGGTAGCAAGCGGAGGGATTAGCAAAATGGAGGATATTGAGCTTCTGGATGAAGCCGGAATCGATGGGGTGATTGTCGGGAAGGCCATTTACGAGGGAAAAATCTCATTGCCTACCCTGGAGAACTATTTACTAAATAATAGTTAAGATGTTAGCCAAGAGAATTATACCATGTCTGGATATCAGGGACGGAAAAACTGTGAAGGGGATCAACTTCGAGAATGTAATTGATGTGGGCGATCCGGTGGAGCTGGGAGCGAAGTATGCCCGTGATGGTGCCGATGAACTGGTATATTTGGATATTACGGCTACCCATGAAGGTAGAAAGCTCTTTGCTGATCTGGTCAGGCGTATCTCTGAACACCTGAATATTCCATTCACAGTGGGGGGAGGCATCGACAGGGTTGAGGATGCAGATCTGCTACTCTCCGCTGGTGCTGATAAGGTATCCATTAACTCTTCGGCAGTGAGGAATCCTGCCCTGGTGGATCGTATTGCCGGTGGATTTGGGAAACAGTTTGTAGTGGTGGCCATTGATGCACAATGGAAGGACGATCGCTGGACTGTTTATATTAATGGCGGCCGGATCCCCACCGACAAGGAGTTGTTTAGCTGGGCACGGGAGGTGCAGGAGCGTGGCGCCGGCGAAATCTTATTTACCTCCATGAATCATGATGGGACCAAGAATGGTTTTGCCTGCGATGCATTAAGGGAGCTTTCCCAACAACTCACCATCCCGGTGATTGCCTCAGGCGGGGCGGGGAAAAAAGAACATTTTGTGGAGGTTTTTGAGCATGGAATGGCAGATGCTGCACTGGCAGCCTCCATCTTTCATTACAATGAGATCTCGGTTCCTGAGTTAAAGGACTACTTAAGAAAAAATAATATAACAATCAGGTAATATGGACTTTGAGAAACTTAATGGATTAGTTCCGGCTATTATTCAGGACGCCAGCACAGATACGGTTCTGATGCTAGGGTTTATGAACTCCGAGGCATTGGACAGGACCCGGGAAGAGGGAAAAGTGACCTTTTTCAGCCGCACCAAAAACAGGCTTTGGACCAAAGGAGAGGAGAGCGGTAATTTCCTGCATGTGGTGGAAATTCTGGAAGATTGCGATCAGGATACGCTGCTTATCAAGGCCAATCCGGCCGGACCCGTTTGTCACACCGGAAGCGATACCTGCTTTAATGAAAAAAATACGAGCTCCGGCGACTCTCAGAATCCGGAGGGTCTTGCTTTCATTGTTAAGCTGCAACAACTGATCCATAGACGCAAAGCGGAAATGCCTGAAGACTCCTATACCACCTCCCTGTTTAACGCGGGGATCAATAAGATAGCACAGAAGGTGGGAGAGGAGGCCGTTGAACTGGTAATTGAAGCCAAAGACAGCAATGACGAGCTCTTCGTCAATGAGGCAGCCGACCTGCTATATCACCTTCTGGTGCTGTTAACTGCAAAGGGAAAAGATATAAAGGATGTGGTCGCTGTTCTGGAACAAAGACACAGATAAAACCTGAGGGCAGCTAGTTTTCTTCGGATTGTATCCTGAAGCCTACTTTGGGTCTCGAATGTGGATTTTCCTGCTTTTCGATGAGTCCATCGAGGTAAGTGAATACCAATTCGATATTTTTATCTTGGTTCTCAAGTTTCTTCTTGATCTCTTCTATTTCGAGTTTCACGTTCAGAGTATCAGTTAACATCTCTCGTATCTTGGTGAAGATTCGAACGATTTGGATATTCAGTCAAAGCCATTTTTATTTATATATTGATGCTGTAAAGATCATAATATCAGCTAAATATAATTTGGAGATCACAAATTGTGATCTCCAACATTGTCGATAAGGGGATCAAACCTTTCCAGCTATCACTATTTAGTGCCTGAAAGAAAACTCCCGTTTTCCTGATTTTTCGTAAAAACTCTCATTCTCTCAGCATCGAATGAATCAAGTTCGGGGCATTTTGTCTCGAGTTTTGACTCACTTCAAGCTGGGATTCACAAATATGATCATAATTTCACCCCTCAGAGCATACTATTCCCTTGTTTAAGGGTAATATGATCATATATTTGGGTGCAGCGTTTATGCTGCCGCTCGCAACTCTCGTTCAGCCAGTTCCTGTTTTAGTCGGGTCTCGATCAACTCCTGCCCGATTCTTCGCAGGTTATATGCTGCGACAGCTAGTCCGACATACCTTTTGAAGTGCATATACCCCCGGTCAGGACACCGATCCAGGCCTCTGTGTTCAAGCTCATTGATATTCGATTCTACTGCACTATGTTTGTTCCTCAAGATCTTGAACTGTCGCTGGCTCTCTTCCTCATCCTCTTGCTTGTTGCGCTTGCCCTTCTTGGGCATCACTACTTTCTCGACATGCTCTTCCAGCAGTGCCTTGTTGTCCTTGTGCCAGTAGCCTTTGTCAAAACTCCAGCTCCTGATGTCATATCTTTGAGTCAGATCTTCTGCAATCGGTTTTACCATCTCGGAGTCAGACTGGTTTTCCATGATGCGATAGT
>JAUVIT010000166.1 GCA_030592605.1 Bacteroidota bacterium | reverse complement strand
GATCTCCTTAGCTCGAATGGAGGAACGTGCGGTAGAGAGATTCATAAAGTTGATGCAGGCAATCAGCAGTACAAAGAAGGCGATGGCCCCGAAAATATATACATACATGATGGCACCCGGCGACCGTCCAAATCCAAAATAGGAGTGAAGGTGAATTTCAGAGAAGGGGGCTACCATATAATCGATGGTATTGTCCTCCTTATAGATGTTGGTGACTTCGGTAATTTTCCGGCTCACAATGCTGTCCACAGCTCCTTCCTGAAGCTTCACACAAGTCATGATGGAATTGGAACTCCAGGTATCGTTGTTACGATCCTCCAGGCTAAGATAGTTCCATGGGAAAAGGACTTTAAAACCTATAATGGTATTGGAGGGACTTTCCTCTATGACCCCGGAAACAGTAAAAAGAAGATCCTGATTCACCTGAATGGTGCGGCCCACCGGATCAGCATCACCAAAGTACTTAGTGGACAGCTCTTCGGTAATCACCATGGTATTGGGGTCCCTGAGCACGCTGTGTTTGTTGCCAAATTTGAATTCGAAGGTGAACATGTCAAAGAAAGAGGAATCCACCACGACAATGCCATCCTCGAAGAATTTGTTTTCTCCTTCGGAAAAGAGATGTCCTCCCTGGAAGGCCAGGCGGCACTGTTCTTCGATCTCGGGGACCTCATCCTTCCATACCGGTCCCGACACAAAGGGAGTTACGTTTACATGGTAAGGTTCGGCGTTGGAGTAGTACTGGTCCTCTTCCACCCGGTATAGTTGTTCATAGTCGGTGTGGAAACGGTCAAAACTAAGTTCGTGCTGTACCCAGAGTAGCATAAAGAGGGCACAGGTGAGGCTGATGGAGAGTCCGGCAATATTTATCAGGGTAATTCGTCTCTCTTTGAACAGGATCCGTAGAGACTGTTTAAGCTTGTTGGGGGCCATAAGGTGAAGATTTGTTAAAAAGACGAGTCAACTTTCACTTTATTACAAGAGCAAAACATTAAATTTGAAAATATTTTAAAAAATCATACCATGAAGAGGGATCTTGACCTGTTTACATTTATCGAACATGAAAAGCAACGCCAGCTCAGGGGCATTGAGTTGATTGCATCTGAAAATTTTGTCAGCACCCAGGTAATGGAGGCCATGGGCTCCTGCCTTACCAATAAATATGCCGAAGGCTACTCGGGACATCGTTACTATGGAGGGTGCGAAGTGATTGATAAGGTAGAGGATCTGGCAATCGAAAGGCTCTGCCAGTTATATGGCGCAGAGTATGCCAATGTTCAGCCTCACTCGGGTGCACAGGCCAATATGGCTGTGTTCCTGATGGTACTTGAACCGGGCGATACCTTTATGGGTCTTGACCTCTCACATGGGGGTCACCTAAGCCATGGTTCTCCGGTGAACAGCTCGGGAATTCTTTACAGGGCAGTATCCTATGGACTTGATGAGAAGACGGGGCAAATCGATTATGACGCCATGGAGGAAGTAGCCTTAAAGGAGCGGCCCAAAATGATAGTGGGAGGGGCTTCTGCCTATTCACGCGAATGGGACTACAAACGTATGCGGGAAATTGCCGATAAGATAGGTGCCATCCTGATGGTTGATATGGCGCATCCTGCGGGATTGATTGCGGTCGGATTGCTTGATAATCCACTTCCCCATGCACATATCGTAACTTCAACTACCCACAAAACACTTCGCGGGCCACGGGGAGGAATTATTCTGATTGGGAAAGACTTTGAAAATCCATGGGGAAGGGCCACCAAGAAGGGTACGATCCGGAAGATGTCATCGCTGATCAACTCGGCTGTCTTTCCTGGAATCCAGGGTGGTCCCCTGGAGCATATTATTGCAGCCAAGGCAGTGGCTTTTGGGGAGGCTCTTACAGACGAATTCAAGGTCTACCAGGTCCAGGTAAAGAAGAACGCAGCAGTTATGGCCGATGCCTTTATGAAGAAGGGATATAAGGTGGTTTCTGATGGAACCGATAACCATTCCATGCTGATCGACCTTCGGACGCGGGTAGCAGATATTACAGGAAAACAGGTGGAGAACATTCTGGTGGAAGCCGATATTACCGTTAATAAGAACATGGTTCCTTTCGATTCCAGGTCACCCTTCCAGACCAGTGGAATCAGGGTGGGAACCCCGGCCATTAGCACCAGAGGAGTCAAAGAGGATCTGATCCCCGGAATTGTGGATTTGATCGACCGTGTTATTATGAACATTGATGATAAATTGCTCATTGAGAAGACAGCTAAAGAGGTGAATGAGATGATGGCAGATTACCCCATGTTTGTCTGATTCTGTTTGTATGGAGTGGTATACCTATATCATTGTTGTAGCTGTTGGGATTGTCGCCGGTATTATCAATACAATGGCTGCCGGTGGTTCCCTGCTAACCCTTCCCGTATTGATGGCCCTGGGCCTTCCTCCCAATATGGCCAACGGGACCAATCGTATTGCTATTTTTCTTCAGAATGTGGTTGGGGTGAACAGGTTTCACAAAGAAAAAGTGATGGATTTTCCCTCCGGATTCAAGGTAGGGATCCCTGCTCTGATGGGAGCCATAGCCGGAGCTTTTATTGCGGTGAATCTGAATGATGAGGTGATGAAGCTGGCCATTGCCGGGGTGATGATCCTGGTCTTCATCCTGATGCTGCTAAAGCCCAACCGATGGATCAACAGTCACGAAGCTCACCCTCCTATTCCTTATTGGGTTCAGGTAATTGTATTCTTTTTTGTGGGGATTTATGGGGGATTTATCCAGGCAGGAGTTGGCTTTTTCCTGCTTACCAGCCTGGTGCTTGGAAGCGGCTTTGAACTCTTAAAGGCCAATGCCCTGAAAATCTTTGTGATATTGCTTTACACGCCCCTGGCCCTGATAATTTTCTTTTTGCACGGAGATGTGGATATCAAATTGGGACTGGTACTGGCCGTGGGGAATATGATTGGTGCTCTTATAGGAACAAAAATAGCGGTGAAGGGGGGAGCGGTATTTATCAGGTATTTTGTCCTGGTGGCTATTCTGGCTGCAGCCACCAAGTTGATTCTGGATGCCCTTAAGGTACTATGGTGTACCTGATCCAGCCCGTCTCTTGATAGTTGGCACTCAGGTCCACTGAGAACTTACTTTTCATGGCAGCTTCCTCCACCATGTCTATGATGCACTTAGTCTGATAGGTAGCACTGGTGAATGTGGCTTTGATTACATTGCCGTTCCGGTCCACCTGGACCTCTACCGTTACTTCAATTTTCTGGGTTACATCACAGCCAGACATATTGGGTTTGGGAAGGCTTCCCCTGGCCCGCCTGGAACCCAGTCCCCCGAAGTTGATTCCATCGCCCAGTCCACCCCCGGTATCGTAGCGGTCGGCATCGGGAGCTCCATTGGGATCGCCTTGATTTCCGCTTCCCTCTGTAATTCCTTCGGAGCCTTCAGTTTCACCAACGCCTTGATTTCCAAAGGCATCTCTTCCCAGGTTGTTGAGTCTTTCCGCCTGCGCCTGTCGCTCACGCTCAATGCGCTCCTGTTCTTCACGGGCCTCACGCTCGATGCGTTCCTGTTCGATCCGTTGCCGTTCAAGTTCCTGCTGTCGTTGTCTCTCCAACTCCTGCTGTCGCTGTCTCTCAAGCTCTTCAGGTGTGGGTTTGGGTTTTTCTATGACCTTTGTTTCCTCTACATCCTGGGTCTGGTCCACCTCTACAGGATCGGGTGGGGTATAAGCTTCTCTGGTTTCTTCTACTGGCTCCACATATTCTTCCACCTCTTCTTCGACGGGTTCCTGGCTACGGCTTACCTCCTCATCGGGATTGCCGGCCTGCTGATCGTCTCCCATGGGTTCAAAATCGCCAAGGCCAAACTCATCGGTACCAAAATTGATCAGGATTCCTTCCTCCTCAGGTGGAGGATCGGGAAAGGTGAGTCCGGCAAACACCAGCAGCAAAAGCAGCAGTGCATGATAGACAATGGTCGCTATGAGGCCTCTTCTTTTGAGCTTCATGGTACTTATATAACAATTAACCTGACGGTCTGGTTCCAAGGATCACCTTGTACCGGTTTCGTTTGGCGATATCAAGAAAGGCAAATACCTCTTCCATATTGAGGTTCCGGTCTGCATTCAAGCGTACCGTTGGGGCCTCCCCGTAGTTTTCAAGTTTCTTTCTGAGCACACTCTCCAGTTCGGACAGGACATATTCCTGGTCGTCCACATAGATGGTTTTATCCTGCCCGATGGACACCACCAGTGCAGGGTTAGACTGGGTCTGGTTGTTGCTTTCGGGGAGCTGTACATTCTGGGCAGCCGGAACAATCAGTGTGGAAGTGATCATAAAAAAGATCAGCAAGAGGAAGACAATGTCGGACATTCCCGACATGGAGAAGTTCTTATTGGTTTTATGTCTCGATTCTATTGCCATTACAGTTGTTTAAGCACCATTACAGTTGTTTAAGGACAACTGTGTAATCTTTCTCAGCAGCCACATTCATGATCTTTACTGCATCGCCCACCGAAACAGCCGGTGAAGTGACCACCTTGATGGTTGGATCGGGCAGACCCTGTAGTTTTGACTCAAGTACCATGCCAAGGTCCTCCAGGGAGACTGTTCTGCCATCCACCGTGATTCGGCTCCCATTATGTATGGTTACAGTGGGAATTCGTGATTCACCCTGTATGGTTACCTGTCCGCGGCTGGGAAGCAGCATCTTCAAGGCATTGGGTGCAATCAGGGTGGAGGTCAGCATAAAAAAGATCAGCAAAAGGAAAACAATGTCACTCATCCCCGACATGGCGAAGTTATCCAATACCCTGTTTTTGGGTTTCAGTGCCATCGTTTCTTATTTTGCGGGTTCGTTAAGCAGGTCGATAAACTCGGAAGTACCAGCTTCCATGTTGTTGATTACCTTATCTACCCTGGCCACCAGGGTATTGTATGCGAAAAAGGCAATGATACCGACTATCAGACCAGCAACGGTTGTAATCAATGCTGTATAGATACCACCCGAGAGTTGTCCCACATTGATGTTATTTCCAGCAGTGGACATCTGGTGGAATGCCTGTACCATACCGATAACCGTTCCCAGGAAACCGATCATGGGGGCGCCTCCGGCCACAGTGGCCAGTGTGGGCAGTCCTTTTTCCAGTTTGTAGATCTCCAGGCGACCAACATTCTCGATGGCTGCATTCACATCATTAAGAGGGCGCCCGATACGGCTGATACCCTTTTCGATCATCCTGGCTACCGGATTATCGGTGG
>JAUVIT010000364.1 GCA_030592605.1 Bacteroidota bacterium | reverse complement strand
CCGCATGAAATCTCTGAAGTCTGCCTATGAAAAAGGGAAGGACCTTCCCCCTTTTAAACTGGCTTTCAGCCCCAACTCCTTCCGGAAAATGCAAGCGGTACTCCCACAGTTTGAAAATGCCATCAGCGAACATAAGAATTCACTGAATCTCCAGGCAGAAAAGAATAAAGAGTACCAGAAGCGCCTGAAAAAGGTAAGGCTCTATATTTCTCATTTTGTACAGGTGGTAAACCTGGCCATCACCAGAGGCGACCTGGCTCCTGAAACAAGGAATTATTTCGGATTGGAAGATGATGAACGGAAAGTTCCCTCTCTTTCTTCTGAAGAGGATGTGATAAGGTGGGGAGAAAAACTTATCGAAGGTGAACGGCTTAGGCGCAACAAGGGGATGAATCCCGTCACCAATCCAACCATTGCTGTTCTTAAGGTTCATTTCGACAAATTTATGGAGTATCACCATTATCAGAAAAGCCTGAAAGACCGAAGTCAGCGTGCACAGGAACACTTGAACGAAAGACGCTCCCAGGTGGATGGCGTGATTCAGCAGATCTGGAACGAGGTGGAACATACCTATGGCGATCTTCCCGAAGAGATGCGCAGGGAAAAAGCTACAGAATACGGCCTGATCTATGTATTCCGGAAAAATGAATTAAACAATGCTACGGTTTTTCAATCCCCCCGGATTGAGGAGATCGGGTAGTAAATCTTTCTGTCTGGAAATACCAGAGCGCTCCGCATAATAGAAATAGTGCCAGGCTGATCACCGCTGCCACAGGGATCAGTGTACTTGTACCAATCTCCTCAAGCATATCGTCAGCACTTCCCCTGGAATTGAAATAGTAATAGATCACCCCCATGGCATTGTTTACAAAGTGGGCCAGGATGGGATACCAGATAGATTGTCCGTAGTACATCAGGTAACCCAGGATCAATCCCAGCACAAATCTCGGCAGGAAGGAGAAAAACTGAAAGTGAAAAGCGCTGAAAAGCAGGGCGGTAATCAGGATGGCCACGTGCGGGTTTTTAAGCATCTGGGTCATCAAGCTCTGAATCAATCCCCTGAATATTAACTCCTCTCCCACTGCAGCGATTACACCTATCATTAGCAGATTAACAAGCAAACCGCTTATGCTTTTTGTGGCTGTAAAGGCCACCATCATTTCTTCCGCTGTACTCTCAAGAGTGCGAAGCAACTGGTCCAGCGCCCTGATGGGGATCTCCATTTTCAGGTTAATCTCGGCCATATAATTGATAAACGGGATCACCGAAATCATCATCAGGATGACCAGTAACATAGGGACCGTACCGGTAGGATTCCTGAATTTATAGTAGGAGAAGAGCTGCCCTTCAAAAAGGTAAGAGAATAGAAATGCAGGTATGATAAAGGTTCCCACAGAACCCAGCATCTGAATTAATTTTGAAGCTGCAACATAGTTGGCGTCATCATAGGCTCCCAGCGCCAGGACATCGGAAACCCGAAAACCATAGATCCATGCAGCCAGAAAAGCACCCAGAAATTGAAAGGCCAATCCCAGTATAAATAAGATCACTACAGAGAAAAGAAACTTCTCAGCAGGCCTCAATCCAGCAAGCAATGCGTTCTTCGGCATGATTTTTTGTAATTTTGCAGCGAACTAAAGGCACAAAGAAAGCAAATTGCACTCTTAGTTCCTACAGAAGTTTTACACCATGCGCATAGGAGATCTTGATCTTGGAGACCAGCCGCTTTTTCTTGCACCCATGGAGGATATTACCGATCCTTCATTCAGATATCTGTGTAAGAAATTTGGAGCCGACATGATGTACACCGAATTTATTTCGTCTGACGGACTCATCAGGGATGGCGCGAAGAGCGTGAAAAAACTGGACATCTTCGACTATGAGCGTCCCATGGGAATCCAGCTCTATGGTCATCTTGTGGAGTCGATGGTGGAGGCCACTCACAGGGCGGTTGAAGCCAGTCCTGATATCATCGATATCAACTATGGCTGTCCGGTACGAAAGATTGCCAACCGGGGAGCCGGGGCCGGCATGCTTGCCAACATCCCCCTGATGATGGAGATGACCAGGGCCATCGTGGAGGCCTCACCCATTCCCGTCACCGTAAAAACCAGGCTGGGCTGGGACGATCAGCATAAAATCATTGTGGAAGTGGCCGAGCAATTGCAGGATCTGGGCATCAGGGCACTCACCATACATGGACGCACCAGGGCACAGATGTATAAGGGGACGGCCGACTGGACCCTGATCGGGGAAGTAAAAAAGAATCCCAGGATGCAAATACCCATTATAGGCAACGGAGATATCGCCTCTGCAGTGGAGGCCAAAGAAGCATTTGACCGATACGGGGTAGATGGCATAATGATCGGCCGGGCAGCGGTAGGAAAACCCTGGTTGTTCAAACATATCAAACACTACCTGCTTTCAGGGGACTTACTGCCGGAACCCGCTGTAGCAGAGAAGGTGGATATGGCCAGGGAGCAATTTGAAAAATCATTGGAATTTAAGGAGGGGCCGGTTGGAATTTATGAAATGCGCAGGCACTTTTCCAACTACTTCAAGGGACTCCCTCATTTTAAAGAGATGCGCCTGAAGCTGCTCACCTCCCTGGATGTGGAGGAAATTTTTT
>JAUVIT010000238.1 GCA_030592605.1 Bacteroidota bacterium | reverse complement strand
TTTAAGAACGCTTCCTGCATGACATCTTCTGCGTCATCGGAATCCCCTACAATTCGCAGGCATGTATTGTACATGGCTGCATTATAGAGCCGGTACAATTCGAACTGAGCTTTCTGATCCCCTTGTTTACAAGCCTCTACAAGATCCAGATGCCTGGGTGTAAAGATTTCAGATTTCCCATTTTCTGCCACAATGACGAAAGATTAATTGAAATGTTGCACGTAAGATATAAAAAAGCTCCTATTTGCTGACCTGGCGGACCACATCGATCACAGTCCCATCTACCCATTTAATGGCTGCCACAACCTTTTCATCCAGTGCAGGGGATGCGGGCAGCCCGCAGATCCGGTCGGCCTCGGCCTTAAGCTCCTCCATGGTTTTTATGGGTAATCCACTGTTTTTGGTGGCCTCTATCAGATCGGTTCGCAGCGGATTTATGGCTATTCCCCTTTCGGTCACCACCACATCAATCAGCTCACCTGGTCCACAAAGCGTGGTGACCTGATCCCGAACCACCGGTACCCGGTCCCTGAAAAGCGGGATGGGAAGTATTACTGTTTTGGAGAAGAGGCAGTTCTGCCAGCCCCCGATTCCGTGCAAGAGGTAGCCGTCGGAGTGGGTCACCACATTGGCATTGAACTCAAGATCAACCTCGGTGGCTCCCAGAATGACCACATCCACAAGGCCTGCAAAGTTCCCTTTTCCATGGTAGTTGTAGCTGGTAAAAGGGCTGCTCCAAACATGACCCGGGTTTTCGGCCATGGAGCGTACCCCCTCCAGATCAAAGGTCTGTCCGTCCAGAATATAGTCCACCAGTCCTTCTTCCAGCATGGAGACCAGGTATTTATTACTTCCCCCGCGGGCAAAGCGGGCACGTACCCCCTCCTCTTTCATAATCTTGCGGAAATACTCCCCCACAGCCAGGGAGGTACCGCCTGCTCCTGATTGAAAGCTGAATCCTTCACGGATAATTCCGGCAGCCTGGCAGAATTTTGCGGTAAGTTCGGCAAGCAGCAGGCGGTCGGGCGATTTGGTAATCTGGGTGGTTCCGGAAATGATCTTCGAAGGATCGCCCAGCTTTTCAATATGTACTACATAATCAACATGGTTGCCCTGGATCTGCCAGGGAATGCAGGGAAACTCCACCGGATTATCAGTGACCACTATCACCTTATCTGCATACTCAGAATCGGCCAGGGCAAAGCCCAGCAGACCGCAGGCTGAATCGCCCGACAGGCCATTGGAATTTCCAAACTGATCGGCAGCTGGTGCCCCAATCACAGTAATATCAATAAGAACCTCACCATCCTGAATGGCCTGATACCTCCCGCCATGGGAACGAAGTACCCCGGTACCCTCCATGCCTCCCTCGGAGACAAAGTGACCCAGGGGACCATTCATGCTTCCTTCAATTCGCTGGATGGTTCCATCCTGCAGGTATTGTATCAGGTGTTCATGGCAGGGAAAGGATGCCGAAGGAAACCAGCGTAAGCCCTTTACACCCATCTCCTTGGCAATATCAAAGACCTGATTGGCCAGAAAGTCACCATTACGAAAGTGGTGATGGGTGGAGATGGTCATCCCATCACGCAGACCTGCCTTCTCAAGGGCCGTTCTCAGATTTTTGACCACCTTATTACCATCGGCAGGATAATCGCTGCAGCTGGCAATGGATGGAGCATGTTTTTTCCCTTCGGGTTTGTACTTCCCGACACCCTGGTAAGGGATGGAAGCTTCACCATTAATCTCACTAAGTATTTGGCGCCCTGCGGCATTGCTTATGGTTTTCATGCGCTGGTTTTTAAGATTTTAATAAGCCGGCCAGTTCAAGGATCCTTTGTGCCCTAAGCACCACAGGTGGGTCGATCATTTTACTTCCCAGGGCCACTACCCCGGAACCACGTGCTTCAGCCTCTTCAAAGGCCTCCACAATACGTTTGGCTATTTCGATTTCTTCAGCTCCCGGAACAAATGCTTCCTTGATTACCGGAACCTGCCTGGGATGAATACATCCCATCCCTTCAAATCCCAGGGATCTTGAAGTCTCCACATTCTTTCTCAATCCATCCATATTGGCCACATCCGAGTATACCGAGTCAATGGGCTGTATTCCGGCTGCCTTGCAAGCATTGACCACCCTGGTACGGGCATAGAGTGATTCCTCGCCCGATTGGGTACGTTTAACTCCCAGATCGGCTGTATAATCCTCCAGCCCTATGGCCATGGCCACGACACTCTTTGAAGCGGTGGCAATTTCAAAGGCATTCTCCACCCCCAGGGCGCTTTCGATAATGGGCATCAGGAAGATCTCACGCTCCTGTTTGTGTACTTTCAGAATGGATTGAATGCGTTCAACTACCTCTACTACCTGCGATCCGTGTTCGCATTTGGGCAGCAGCACCAGGTGCAAATGTTGGGGAACCACTTCATCCAGATCCTCCAGTCCGGCCGGCAGCTGGTTAATCCGCACCATCCGTTCTGCTCCATAAAAGTCAACCTGGCAAAGGGCATTCCGAACCAGTAAGCGGGCTTCCGCCTTTCTTTCGGGAGCTACCGAATCTTCCAGATCCAGGATGATCCCGTCGGGCTGATGAATCCCTGCATTAAGCATCATGCTGGGAGAGTTCCCGGGTAGGTAGAGCCTGGAGAAGCGGAAACGCTCCCTTCCGGTCTCATAGCGGTTCTGCTCAATCACCGGAGGAATCCAGCTATGACTGCTAGCCTGGAGTTGCTTTACGGCTGCCTCTATCCTGGCACCTATCACAAAGGGAAGTGCCCCCGCATCCTCTATCTCCAGGATGGCATGTTTAACTCCCAGTGTATCAAGCACCTCCAGGGCCTGTTTCCTGATCTGCGCTCCAAACATCCGATCTACTTTACTATGCAACTTGATGTCAAGGCCTCCCTTTTCAAGAAGTTGCAGTTTCACCTGGCAGTCGGATCTTATCCGATCCCCTTTATTTCCTGCGATTGCTGTTTGTTTCATGTCATATCAGTTAGGAGTAGCTCTACCATAAAAAACTCAATAAAATACCAGCTGCCACGGCCGAGCCGATCACCCCGGCCACATTGGGTGCCATGGCATACATCAGCAGGTGATTGGTGGGATCCTCTTTCAGTCCCACATTCTGCACCACCCTGGCACTGTCGGGTACTGCCGAAACCCCTGCAGCGCCAATCAAGGGATTCAGCTTATTCTCCTCACTGGAGAAGAGATTCATCACTTTAGCAAATATAATACCTCCGGCGGTAGCCACCATAAAAGAGAGGGCTCCCAGTCCAAAAATCACTAAGGAATCGGTGGTGAGGAAGCGGTCCGCCTGGGTGGATGCCCCAACAGTAAGTCCCAGCATGATGGTCACAATATCGATCAAACTGGTACGAGCCGTATCGGCCAGTCGTTTGGTAACACCCGACTCTTTCAACAGGTTGCCAAAGAAGAGCATTCCCAGCAGCGGAAGAGAGTTGGGCGAAATAAAGGTGGTCACCAGCAGTCCGATTAAGGGAAAGAGTATCTTTTCCAGCTTTGAGACAGCTCTTGGCGGTTTCATGCGGATCAGACGTTCCTCCCGTGTGGTCAGTAGACGCATAATGGGAGGCTGGATCACCGGAACCAGCGCCATATAGGAGTAGGCAGCAATAGCAATGGGTCCAATCAGGTTTTTTACAAAGATGGGATCGCCACTGGCTGCTGTTCCTATGATATTCACTCCGTTGGCCAGTCTGGAAGATAAAAAGATGGCAGTGGGTCCGTCAGCCCCGCCGATGATCCCGTTGGCACCTGCTTCCTGAGGATGGAATCCCAGTGCAAGGGCTCCCAGGAAAGTAAGAAAGATCCCCACCTGGGCTGCTGCACCCAGCAACATGAGCTTGGGTTTGCTGATCAGAGAAGAAAAATCGGTCATAGCACCAATCCCAAGGAAGATAAGGGGCGGATAAACACCTTTCAAAACCCCGAAGTAGAGGTAATTAAGCACGCTCCCTTCCTGGTAAATACCGATCTGAATATTTACACCATCGGCCTGGTAGAAGGGGATGTTTCCAAAGATGATCCCGATACCGATGGGAATCAGTAGCAGGGGCTCGTAATCATACCTGATGGCCAGAAAGATAAAAAAGAGTCCCACCACAATCATGATCAGGTGACCCGCTGTAGCGTTCCTGAAGCCGGAGAATTTGATAAACTTACGTATCCCCTTTCCGGCCAGCTCCAGCACACCCTCCTCCCCGGAAAGCTCCTGTTCTTCAATCTCCTGGGGATTGCTAATCACTTGTTCTGTGACAGCTGACTCCTGGACCGCAGCCGATCTTTCAATCCCTGATCCGATGGCCCGGT
>JAUVIT010000187.1 GCA_030592605.1 Bacteroidota bacterium | reverse complement strand
GGAGAATGCATCCTGATCCCCGCCGAGTTGAAAAGTCTGGCCCTGATACCTACAGAAGCAAGTACATTACTGGAGGTTTATATAAAATAACACCATGAAAATTACCAAAGCAGAATTTATCTGCAGCAATACCCGGGTGGATCTCTGTCCCCAGGAAGCAATTCCGGAATATGCCTTTATAGGACGTTCCAATGTGGGCAAATCCTCCCTGATCAATATGCTGGTGGAGCGGAAAAAACTGGCCAAAACCTCTTCCACTCCGGGCAAAACCAGGCTGATCAATCACTTTAAGATCAACGACCAGTGGTTTCTATGCGACCTTCCGGGCTACGGTTATGCCAAGGTGTCGAAAAAGGAACGGGAGTCCTTTGCAAAAATGATCGAAAAGTATGCCACCCAGCGTACCAACCTGGTCTGCTTCTTCGTACTGATAGACGCCCGCATCCCTCCCCAGCAGATCGACCTGGATTTTATCGAGTGGCTGGGCGACAGTCAGCTGCCTTTTGTGATCGCGCTGACCAAGGTGGACAAGATCAACCAGACCGGAAAATCCAAGAACCTGGAATTGTTGAAAAAGGAGCTCTTGCAATCGTGGGATGAACTTCCCCTGATCTTCGAAACCAGCGCAACAAAAGGAACAGGGAAAGAGCAGTTGATGGGGTTTATTGAGGACACCAACAAGAAGGTGGTGCAATAGCCTGCTCAAAGCTCTTACTGGCTCTCAAGGGCTAGTTAGCCATTAGATATCCAGGAAATAGCGTAAAGTTTTAACCAGCAAGGCGGGTTGTTCGGCGTGCACCCAGTGGCCGGCTCCCGGTATGCTAACAACTTCAGCAGTTGGGAATATATCCCGGATCATCTGGTGATCCATTGCCCTGATATATTCGGACTCCCCACCTGAAATAAATAGTGCGGGAAAGCCGGTAATTCCACCCTGTGCCGCATATAATTCCCGGTCCATTCCTTCAAAAATGGCTTCCAGGTTGCCATTAATGGCCTCCAGGTTGATCCGCCAGTGAAAGGCTTCCCCATGCTCCCTGCGAAGATTCTTCAGCAGAAAACTACGGATCCGCTCCGAACCGATGGAGGTGGCCAGTGCAAGATCAGCATCCTCCCTGGACTCAATCTTCGACAGATCGAGCTTCATCATGGCATCGATCATATTTGAATGGTTGGCAGCGGTGCGAGAGGCCAGGGCCAGGTTCCGATAGGATTTAGGGGCAATATCGACCGAGACCAGTGCCTGCACCCTTTCGGGCCAGGCTTCAGCAAAACTCATCACCGTTTTTCCTCCCATGGAATGGCCAATTAACACTGCTTTTTTGATCCCCTGCAGGTCCATGAATTCACGGAGATCCTCCTTCATGGACGGATAGTCGTGCTGTGCAGAATGAGGTGATTGTCCATGGTTCCGCTGGTCCACCACAAAAACCTCGAAGCGGTCGGATAAATCCCGGGCAATAGATACCCAGTTATCGGACGAACCATAGAGTCCGTGCACAATGACCAGCGGCGGGGCCGCTTCACCATATTTTCTAAAAAAGAGTTCCATGGATGTCTTAACCCGCTTAATCCTGGTTTGTTCCCTCCATATACCTGGAAGAGAGCTCTGCCACCAGCTCCCTTATGGTTCCAAATGCGGCAGTGGTCTCTTCGGTAATAAGAGTCTTCTTTAGCTTCAGGATCAACAATCCGTAAAGTCCGTTGAGGGCCACCTGGATATCGCTCTCCTTGCTATGCCCGGACCGCATCCGCAGCGCTTCAATATGTGCTTTGGCTTTACCGTAAGTTTCTTTGTAAGAGGTGTCAATTCCCTGGTTCAGCAGCTGATGGTGCATTTCGCTAAGCTGCTCTGCAGTGGTTTCCAGGATATTAATATGTCCCGATACTTCCTTCTGCTCTTCACGCATCATGGTGATCAGCGTTTTGTACCACTCCCGCATCTCCCTTTTCACCTCATAGGGTACCTCAAACTTGGAGATCAGGGTCTGTTCGATCCCATCCAGATCCAGCTTATTGGCTCTTATCATATCCTCTACCTGGTACATGTATAAGAGGTATTCTGCTATATTCTCTTTTCGTTTCTGTTCTGCAATAATCATAATAAAGAAATTAATCCCTGAGCTGGCGGAGGTACATCTGAATGGTATTCTGTAGACCGTAATAGAGGGCGTCGGAGATCAGAGCATGCCCGATGGAAACCTCTTTGATCCAGGGGATCTGCTGTTTAAACCACCGAAGGTTATGAAGGTCCAGGTCGTGCCCGGCATTCAAATCCAGTCCCAGTTCACGGGCCAGTTCAGCAGCCTTTACAAATGGTTCAATTGCCCCTTCCGGGTCGTTTGGATATTGTGTGGCATAAGGCTCAGTATATAGCTCCACCCGGTCGCAGCCTGTCTTTGCAGCCCCTTCGATCATCTCCTTTTCAGTTCCCACAAATATGGAAGTACGGATTCCGTGCTTCTTAAATTCACCAATCACCTCTACCAGGAAATCATGGTGCTCTAAAGTATTCCATCCTGCTGATGAAGTTAAAACACCCGGCGGATCGGGTACCAGGGTCACCTGATGCGGTTTGATTCCTTTCACCAGAGAGATAAACGATTCCGAAGGATAGCCTTCAATATTGAATTCGGTGGTAACAAGCGGCTTAAGCAACTCCACATCGCGGTAGCGGATATGGCGCTCGTCGGGCCGTGGATGCACTGTAATGCCCTGTGCCCCGAAGAGCTCACAATCGACTGCTACCTTCTGCACATCAGGTACATTTCCTCCCCGTGCATTGCGCAGGGTGGCAATCTTATTGATATTTACACTGAGTTTGGTCAAAATAGAAAGTCAAAGTTAGCAAATTAGCTTTGTCTAGAGCTCAATTTCCAACAGTTCTTGACCTAGATTATGCAGGGCTCGTTCAATTCTTTTCGTTTGCTTACCACTAGGGGATTTACTGCCCGACACATACTGACTTATCAAACTTTGATTCATTCCAGTAAGCTTTGATACCCCTGATTTCGTAAGGATTCCTGAAAACCATTCAAAAAGTGAAGCAACATCCATCTTGAAAGAAAGGTCAAATTCCCGATCAAAATTCTCAGGAATCGGCATTTTCTCGATTCGCATTCCTTCAATATGAAAGTCAATTGCATCCTTAATGTTGTTTTTTATATCAGCTATTGTCATTCCGGTAGATATACATCCTGGAAGATCGGGTAAATAAGCACAATACCCATCACCAGTCTTTTCCAAGATTACACAGTTTCTCGAATCCCCTACTTTGGACATATCATGTCTTTTTTATATTAGCTTGTCTTAGTACGCTCCCCAAGGTTCCTTTCTTTATATCATCAGCTGGCTTTCCTGGCACAGCTACAAAAGTAACACATTTGTTACCTCAATTCAAGAAAAGTAAGATTTTTATTACTTTGAGATAAGCAGCAAATGGATGTTCTTTACTGCTTAATGAACTTTAAAAGCTAATAATCAGCTCCTCAAGCGTTCTTTTGGGTACATGGTGCACCCCGTTCTCATCACGCCAGTATTTGATATCCTCGTTAGCGATCTCATCGATCACTACCTCTTCGGCAGGCTTGCCCAGGGCCAGGACCTGGATAATCTTGTATCGCTCCGGTATATTCAGAATAGTTCGCAGCTTCTCATGCTGCACCGATCCGATTATACATCCGCCAAATCCCTGCTCCACCGCCGTGAGCAGCATGCTCTGCGCAGCAATGCCATCGTCGCACCACCAGTCGTTGGTCAGCTCCAGATCGCCCAGCTGCACGATATAGGCAGAGGGCCTTTCACCATCTTCCGGACCGGGCCACTCCTTCATATAACCTGCCCATGCCAGTGTAGGAAAGATATTCCCGCAGGAGTATGAATCGTTGAATAGCATATACCTTAAGGGCTGCATGTTGCGGGCAGAAGCAGACAGTCGGGCCGCCTCAACCATGTCGCGAAGCAGTCGCATGGGAACTATCTCCGACTGATCAAAACGGCGATAGGAGCGGTTTTTAAGGATTAAATCTTTTAACATGAGGCGAATTGTGAAGTGTAAAAATCGTTTGAGTTGCTATAAGCGAGAGGAAAGTTAGGAAATTTCGTGCTTATTTGTTGTTATAAACATTCATTGTCCGTTGGAGCCCAATCACCCCGAATGATTTAATTATCTCCCCGGCCATCTCGATTCGTTCGGGCAGGGCCTTCTCCTGCTCGTCTGTCCACCCACTCAGCACATAGTCCACCTGCTGACCGGGGTAAAAATCATTGCCGACTCCAAAACGCAACCTGGCATAGTTGGTCGTTCCCATGATGGTCTGAATATGATTGAGGCCGTTGTGACCCGCATCTCCCCCCTTAGCTCTCATTCGAAGTGTTCCAAAAGGAAGCGCCAGGTCATCGACTACCACCAGCAGGTTCTCAATGGAAAGTTTCTCCTTATTGAGCCAGTAACGAATTGCATTTCCGCTCAGGTTCATATAGGTGGAGGGTTTAAGCAGAACATAGGTGCGGGCCCGGTATTTCATCTCACTTACGAATCCATAACGCTTGTCCTTAAACGAAATATTGGACGCCCCGGCAAGGGCATCCAATATATCAAATCCTATGTTATGACGCGTATGAGCGTACTCGTTTCCAATGTTTCCTAATCCTGCTACCAGGTATTTCATGGAAGTAGCTTAGTCTTCAGAACCAGCATCATCTGCTGCATCGGCAGGTGCTTCTCCACCTTCGGCTGCTTCAGCTGCTTCAGCTGCTTCAGCTGCTGCCTCTTCGGCCTCTGCTTCAGCCTCGCCCATCTCCATACCTTTAGAGATACGTGAGGATACGACGGCAAAGATCATGGACTGGGAAGGATCGAGAATCTCCAGATTGTCATAGGAGAGGTCGCCAATCTTGATCACATCTCCAATGGCCACATCGGTAATATCGATATCCAGTTCATCGGG
>JAUVIT010000127.1 GCA_030592605.1 Bacteroidota bacterium | reverse complement strand
GGGAATTGAATCCAGGGTCCCGTCCATCACATGGAGATTATGCATGTACTTATTCACAGCTTTTTCTTTCATGAAGGTGCGAAAACTGTTTAGGGGCTCAAGCGCGAAAACGGTTTGGGCAAAGGGCGCCACCAGGAAAGCGATCCTGCCTGAACCTGCCCCCACATCAGCAACGACCTTTCCGTTCAGGGAGGTGATAGCACTGATCTCTCCGATCTCCCATTTGATGGGTGCCTGCGCATCGAATCGTTCCGGACATTTGTTGTAGATGATCAGATCGCCAATTTCCCAGAGCGCTTCATGGCAATGCACCTCAATGTGTGCTTGATCTTTGATGGCCGGATTCTCTTTCAGGATCCTGGAAAGGAAAGAAGCGATGGGTGGGTATTTTGCAAGCAGGAACCGGTGAACAACCGGATAGGCAGCCAGCAGTGTGGCAAACTCCTTAACAGCTACTCGCTCGGGAAGGTACTTGATCTGGAAGGTCTCCAGTAAGAGCAGGTCCTCAGGATGAAGTACTACTTCTGGAAATAGCTTTTGCAGTTTCTGGGAATAGGTCATGCCTTAGCAGTATTTGCGAGTACTTTAATCAGCTTCTTGCAGCCGCCATTTTTCACAAATTCCGTATGCTCAGCTATGGTCTCGAAACGCTGTCCACATATTTTATCGCACTGCATTTCATAGTCGGTTTCTTCGTAGAATGCTTTTAAGGTAAGGTCCTTGTCCGGATCATAGCTGGCAGCTTTCCCGGGTTCTTTCCGGTTATGGATCAAGGTATTCTTCCAGATGGCTGCTGCCAGTGCACCACAACCACTACCACTTAGGCCCAGTCCACCTGCAAAACCTGCAACCATGGCCATTTCCTCCTTGCTTCCTCCCATCTGACGAAGCGTTTCAGAGGCACAGCTCAGGGATTCCTGTGGCAGATCGGTCTGATCCTGGGATAATCCTTCTCTGGCCGCATGGAGAGCCTCCGGAGCCCATTTCCCGGCAAGTATGAAGCAATTCACAAATTTGCCGCTGAGCATGTATTTGGCAAAGCTTCTTTTATTCTGGAAATCACAGTTGGTGATATCTTCACATTCGATACTTTTGGTCCTGTTCACAAAGGATTTCATGATGTGCTGGGTAGCCAGTATAGTTATCCCTGTAGTTCGATCCGGATTTTCATTTCTGCGAAGGGCTTCAGCCCCAACCGCCATAGAGGCTCCCCACAGCATTCCGCATTGATATCCCTGCTGCAGGATCCCTCCTGCCAGGGGGTCGATGGCCTTTTCTTCCTCATCTTGGATATGCTTGAATTCACGGTCCAGAATATAGAAAAAGGTGCGTGAACAGGTTCCTTTTTTAAGGAAGGTCCGTTTGGCTTTTAATTTCAGCGTACTTGCTTTGATGGTGTCCATTAGTCAGAATTTATTTTTGGATCTTTGATATTATATGCCATCAAGGCTTCTCCATGCCTGATGTACAATACTCCCTGGTGAATAACAGGTCGGGCCCAGTGCTCCCTGGATCCCAGCCTTACCTTAAATTTGCTAATTATTTCAAATTTCTGGGGATTTGCGTCCACCAGTGCCACCTCGTCTTCTCGCTCTGTGTAGCAGTAGAACATATCATCGGCAAAGATAATCGATCCGCCCCCCAGATCCCTGTTCCGAACCAGTGTTTCTCCTGAATTCCAGCTTATTACGCGCCAGTCACTGCCAAATGCAGTGGATCCATATATACAGGAATCCACCCGGACCAGGCCTCCCAGCAGGTTTCGGAATTTCCTGTCCCTCCAAATGACCTGCGCTTTTTTGCCTTCATCCAGGAGCTCCAATTGAACCAGTCCGGATGTGCTGGTGGGATCGGCACTGGAGACCACCAGTCTTCCATCAGCAAAAAGGGGGGTGTTGGCGTGTATTTTATTTTGTTGGGTCTGTTCAACCCGCCAGTACATTTCTCCGGTGGCAGCATCTATTCCCATAACAGATCCTGAGCTCATGGCGATAACCAGGCGCTGTTCTCCTATCTCAATTAAAATGGGTGAATTATAGGTGGCCTCTTCCCCATTTCCTTTAGAACTCCATACGATATCCCCTGTAAAGCGATTTAGAGCTACCACGTTATTTTCTTTCCCGCCGGGCACGCAGATAAGGTGATCTCCATAAATCAAAGCAGATTCAGAATGTCCAAACTGAATAACAGAATCTGCTCCAAAATCCTGTATGAAATCCCTGGACCAGACTTCTTCCCCGTTTTCGGTCTGAAGGCAGTATACTGCACCTGCACCACTTTCAATGTATAACAGGTCATCCACCACCACTGGCGTGGAACGGGTTCCAATAAAGTTGTTGGTAAAATCCTTGCCATATTCTTTTTCCCAAAGCAGATCCCCCTGGGTATCAAGGACAAATAGAGTTCCCGACGATGTGGCGGAATCCTTAATTCCGGTCAGATAAACCCTTTGATCGCTTACAGCCACTGCTGTGTGACCAAAGCCCAATTCTTCATAAGACCATAGCAGGTCCGGTCCTTCCGCGGGCCATTGTTTTAAGAGTCCGGTTTCCGGGTAAATACCATCCCGCTTGGGGCCCCGCCAATCGGAGTATTCGCCTTTTTCAGCACAGGAGCAAAGAAGTAAAAGACCGAAAAGGGACAGAATAAGAATTTGCTTCATAGGTAGATGCAATTTGATTGAGCAGAATAAGATAATTCAAATATCTCTATTCCAGGGAATCAAATACCACAAATGGAAAAAAAGACAGGATTATACTAAGATGGGGAAAGTTGGAATGCTGCCATTTCCAAGCTGTTGCGAACCAGCAGGATATCGCCCACCAGAACTGGATGGTTCCAGGTCTTTCCTTCGATGGCGGGAAACCTGGCAAGCTCTGTGAACTTGTCAGAAGTTGCCTTAAGGAGGGCCAGCTCACCTTTCTCAGTCAGCACCAGCAGCAGGTCCTGGTCGGCCAACAATATCAGCTGGCCACCGTAGCGACCGCTTTTCCACTTGCGCCCTCCCTCAACGATGTCGACACATTCAACAAAGGGGCCACTAAAGCCGAATGCAAGATCCTTGTGAACAACAAAGTCATTGAAGAAGGATTTCAGCTGGACCGAACTCATTCGCTCTTCAATATTCCATCCGCCGGATTCCTTGGTGATTTTCAAACGGCGCATGCCCTTGCCTCCTCCTGTGCTAAGCAAAATATCCCCATCAGAGCATCGGGCCGGCTGCAGGATTCGGTCTGTATGCGGCCATAGATACTCCCATAGCTGGATCCCGCTTTCAGGCGCGACACTAATGGCCCCTAAATCGTTCATCAACAAAACCTGAGGGATACCGTCTATCTCAAAATAATGTGGTGAACTATATCCTTTTCCGCCATCTGCAACCACCCAGCGTTGATTGCCAGTGGCAAGATCGTAGGCGACCATTGTCCCGGCAAGAGCAACAACAACAACATTGGCTGTTACCAATGGTGAACTTGTAAAACCCCACTCCGGAACCTTAGTGTTGGTATCGGTAGCTGCGTTCCGGGACCATACAACAGCACCATCTCTGGCATCAAGTACATTTAAAATACCTGTTGCACCAAAGGTGTAAACCAGTCCTCCGCTTAGGGTAGGTGTTGAACGAGGACCGGCACCTGCGTGAGAGTCCCAGAAACGAGCCTCATCACTGTGTTTCCACACCGGATCACCTGTGGTCAGATTGTAGCATGAGACGACTTCCTCTTCACCTCGCTGTTCCTGGGTGTAAATGAGATTTCCATGTACCGCAAAGGAGGAGCATCCGGGTCCGATGGGCTGACGCCAAAGCTCACTGGGCGGAGACACTGACCAATCGGTCGAAATCCTGGTCCCATGTGCGATCCCATCCCTTTCAGGACCCCGGAAACCGGGCCATTCAGCTTCGGAATCCATTGTTGCGGTATTTGATAAGGGCACCATTGATTCACTGGCTGTTTTGGCCAGCAGCTGCTCCTCAGAAGTTTCTGCCCAACGCCATTTAAAATCTGCCACAGAATGGCCGGAAATACCATCTGAACGGACGAGGGTCCACATGCCACAAACAAGAAATATGGTCACGAGCATTAGGGTCCATCGAAGTTTATTTGTGAGGCGACGGCTAAGGACTGCCCAGGCAACAAAGGCCGGTGTCAGAATTGGAAGGACGTAGGACGGGAACATCATTCCTTGCATTCCTGTTGAAAGCGACTCATGAATGAGTTGGGATGTTATACTTATGGTAACAATCATCAGGACAACAGCTACCCATCTCTCGGTTCGGGGTGCCCGGCTAAAGAAGGCCCACCATACCAGGATTAACAAGCCACCCAGGAGTCCACCCAGTACCCCGACTGCTGCAGCCATGGGGAATACGGAAGGAATGCCAAACCTGACCAGGATCGTCAAAATGGCGATAATGATACCGGCCTTCAGCCGGAGAGATCTCTGTTGATTTTTTTCGTCGGAAAGTACCTCGTTAGCTTTGTGTGACATCTTTAGAATATTTAAATTATAATAATCATGGAGTATACTAAAGTACCAATACCCCAGTAAAGGAAGAAGCCCCAGAAATATGTGTAGTAAGCCAGCCAGCCCACTCCACTGTAGGCGTAGGATTTCTTAAGGACCCAGCGTGTTTAACGTCAGCAACATCCGGAACCCGGGTAGCATAAAATTAAGAGAAACATTACTCATATCAAAGCTGTTTTCTTTAACTCAAAATCCAGTATATAAAAGGAGATGGATTCAATGGTCTCATGAAAGAAAGCTTCATCCTTCTCAAGCTTCTTGATCTTCTGCGAGATGTTTAGCATTTCAAATTCATGCTGACCGTATCGCTTTTGAAGGAAGCTCACATACTGGAGGGTAATACTGTATTTCCCTTTTGGACTGCCGTTAAGAACAATGATTTTCATGATGAGTGATTGACTTTGTGGATTTCCCAACAAAGGAACAATTCAAGGCAATATCAATCGACCAATCTTATAGGCTTGGACCAGATTATATAAAATAGTAAGAGTAGGGCTTCTTTTAGAACTGTTCCTCTCCAAAAGTACTCTTCGCTTTTTTGCCCGACTTCCCATTAGAATTAAAGGCATAGGATACAGTCAATTCAGCAATGGGTCCCTGGCGGATGTATTCTGTCTCCTGGTAGAATATCTCAACTCCGGAAGAGTCATAAACCCGGGTATTAAGCCCGGTGTTGTTTGAGCTGAGAAAATCCAGGATTTTCAGAGAGAAATCCCAGGCGGCCAGTTTGGTGGGGGTATAATTCAGGGCCGTATTGGCCACGTAGAAAAGTTCATTTCGACCCTGGGCTGTAACTGTGGCCGATTTCATGTCGAAATCCACTGTGAATTTAAGCGCATCAGTGAGTATCAGGTTCATATTGCCCTTCAGGCTCCAGTTGGTACTGCTGTTGTTTTCCTGGTACCCGAAAATATCGGCATCGATCCTGTAGTTGTATAATGAAGCTCCAAGGAAGAATTTTGCCCTTTTCCCGGCCACAAAGTTTGCGTTCAGCTCCGCACCAAGAGCTGTGGTATTTCCGGAATTGGTGTAAGACCGAATCAGTACATTTTCCTCTTCGTACACCGTATTCACCCTGAATATGGCATTGTTAGTTCCACGATAAAAGCCTGTCAGGGTGAAGTTTTGCTTTCCCACATCCTGGTCGAATGACATTTCCAGGTTATTCATATATTCCGGTAGCAGGGCGGGATCTCCAACCACGTATACCTCATAGTGCCGTCTGTAAAGAAAGGGAGCCATATTCTTTGTAGGTGGCCGGCTTATCCTTCGACTGGCTGCAAGGGTAAGCTCATTTTTTTCCGACAATTCATAGTTCAGGTGCAGGGTAGGGAACCAGTCCAGCTGATTGACTTCATAGATTGATTCCGGATCCCTTTCAAAAATGGTGAAATAGTCGGGATTCTCAATCTCCAGTAACTGATCGGTATACTCCAGGCGCAATCCAGCCATTAAACTAAAGCCTCCAAAACTTCCAGCATAGTCCACATAACCGGCATAAATCCCTCGTGTCAGGTCAATGGCATTTTCGAGTGCCTCATAAGAGCCCCAACTACCAGAAACCACATT
>JAUVIT010000222.1 GCA_030592605.1 Bacteroidota bacterium | reverse complement strand
GGGGGCGTGCTGGGAATGTTCCCGGCAGGTGAGGTAAGCAGCTACAACGAAGATAACTACGGCATCAGCGATCGTGAATGGCAGTACCCGGCCATGCGAATGATTAAAAAGGCAGAGGTGCCCGTGGTACCGGTCTATTTCCAGGGATCCAACTCCACCCTCTTTCATATCCTCGGACTTATCCACCCGTCCCTGCGTACCGTACGCCTTCCGGCCGAAGTGTTCAATAAGAAACATAAAAAGATCCGAATTCGTATCGGCAATCCGGTGAGCGTAAAGGAGCAGGATACCTTTACAGATATCTCTACCTATGGGCGCTACCTGCGTGCCAAGACCTACGCGCTTGGCTCAGTCCTGGAAGTGAAGAAGTTTTTCAGGCCCCGCATCAATCGTAACAAGAAACCCGAAGCCATTGCCGATCCTGTGGCACCCGGACTGATTATCGACGAGATTGAGAACATCCGCGAGGAATATAGCCTTTTCACCAGCGATCAGTTTGATGTGTTCTGCACCCCCAGTATAGAGATCCCCCAGATCATGCTGGAACTGGGGAGGCTCAGGGAGATTACCTTCAGGGATGTGGGCGAGGGGACCAACCACTCTATGGATCTGGATGAATACGATCTCTACTACAACCAGCTCTTTGTCTGGGACAACAAGGAGAAGAAGATTGTGGGGGCCTATCGCGTAGGAAAGGGGGAGGAGATCCTCCGTCGATACGGGGTGAAAGGCTTCTACCTGCAGAGTCTTTTTCGGATGAACCGCCGTTTTCAGCCCACGCTGAGACAATCGCTGGAACTGGGACGTTCCTTCATCATTAAGGAGTACCAGCGCAGACCCATGCCGCTCTTCCTGCTCTGGAAAGGAATCCTCTACTTCCTGCTGAAGCACAATGAGTACAGGTACCTCATCGGCCCGGTCAGTATAAGCAATAATTTCTCGCAATTTTCCCGCGGCCTTATTATGCAGTACATCAAGGAGCATCACTTCGATAAGAAGCTGGCCCGCCATGTAAAACCCCGCACCCGCTACAATGTGCAGGGATTTAATGTGGACGAGGCGATCATTCTGGAGAATGCCGACGACCTGACTAAATTCGACCGTCTTATCAAGGAGGTGGAGCCCAACGATTACACAATGCCCGTTTTGCTTAAGCGTTACCTGAAACTCAACGGACGCATCATAGGCTTCAATCTCGATCCCAAGTTCAACGATGCCCTGGACGGGATGCTTGTCCTGGATCTCTACGATGTGCCCATGGAAACCATCGCTTCGCTTTCCAAGGAGATCAACGACGATTCCATCCTGGAGCGCTTTATGGCAGGTAAGTCCACCAATGGCTCATCCGTCTGAGGAAAAGGGGATCCCGTTTTTACTCCGCATAGGAGCATGTGTGGTGACGTTTTAAGTCCTCCATACTACCGACCTCATTTTCGGAAATCTTGCAAGTCACCAGTAGGTGACTTCTTCACGGGGTTGTGACTTATGAAAAATGGTCACGATTTTTTTCAGGCATGTAAAGCGCTGTTAAACAATTTATTACAATATCAATGTGTAGCTCGAAATGAAATAATAAGTCACCCTTTTAGAAAAACTCACATGTTTGTGACCTCAGGTTTTTCCGAAAACGAACTACTCCATTTTTCCGAAATAGACCTCCCGGGTTCCAAAACCGCATCATCAAAAAATAGTCGAATGCACGAGGTCCGATCCAGGATCTTTATTTGCATGCCTGCGGATTTTTGGCTTATTTGCCGCTTCATTTAAGCCCATAGATTTGATGCGAACATTTATCCTGCTACTGGCCACAGTCCTGCTTTTTACAGGCTGTGCCGATCCTGAAACCCAACTTGAAAAGAAAGCGGCCCGTATTCATGCGGCAGCCTATACCGTAGACAGTCATACCGACACCCCCCTGCGCCTGAACAGGATGGGATTTGATTTCGGTGTGCGGAACGATCCCCGTGAGACCCGCAGTAAGATCGATCTGCCAAGGATGAAGGAGGGACATATGGATGGTATCTGGTTCGCAGTCTTTATCGGTCAGGGAGAACGCACCCCGGAAGGCAACCAGAAGGCCATGGAAGAAGCATTGGAGATCACCCAGGAAATATATAATACTGTAGATAAATATTCAGACGATCTGGAGGTGGCCACAAAGGCCGATGACCTGGTCCGCATTGCAAAGAAAGGGAAGCACGCCATCTACATAGGCATGGAAAATGGCTACCCCATCGGTAATGATCCAAAGCTGCTCGACACCTATTACGATAAAGGGATCCGCTATGTGACCCTGGTGCATACCCGGAACAATGATATTTGTGATTCCTCCACCGACAGTCTGGAGCATGACGGACTCTCGCCCCTTGGCGAAGAGGTGCTTACGCGCATGAACGACCTGGGCATGCTAGTCGATGTATCGCATGCTTCCGACAATAGTTTTTATGATGTGATCCAGAAGAGCCGTGCGCCCATTATCGCTTCACACTCCTGTGCCAGGGCCATGTGCGACAATCCCCGGAACCTGAGCGACGAGATGCTGCTGAAGCTGAAGGAGAATGGGGGCGTGATCCAGATGTGTATTTTAAGTGCTTATGTAAAAACGCCCGCTCCAAATCCCCTGCGCGACTCGGCACGGGCTGCGGTACGAATTAAGCACGGAGACTATTATGAGCTGGATCAGGCAGGGAAAGATGCCTTTATTGTAGACTGGTATGCATTGGACAGCAATTTCCCCAGGGAGATGGCCACGGTAAGCGATGCAGTGGACCATATCGACCATATCGTAGAGCTTATTGGCATCGACTATGTGGGGATCGGAACCGACTTTGACGGTGGGGGTGGACTGGAAGACTGTTTTGACGTGAGCCAGATGGGCAACATCACCCTGGAGCTGGTACGCAGGGGCTATACCGCCACTGAGATTAAAAAGATCTGGGGCGGAAACCTCACCCGGGTCTTTAAAGAGGTGGAAGCAGCTGCTATATAAGAGCAATAAAAAGGTAGAAAGGCCAATTAAAAACTGAGCGTGCTATTGTTGCGAAATACATGAGAAGACGGATATACATATTGGGTGCGGTTGTGTTGTTCCTGGTGCTGGCCGTGGGAAGCTGCCGGAAGGCAGGGAGCCGGTTGGTAAGAGCGGACCATCCTGCTTCTGCCGATGTGATGGTAATGCTCACAGGTAGCATCTCCGACAGGGTGTTGCAGACAGCAGACCTTTACAGCGAGCAGATTGCAGGAAAGGTGTGGATTGTTGAGGAAGCTATGGGAGCATACAGAGCTTTGGAAGAGCGTGGGGTACAGCTAATCTCCAATACGACCCAGTCCCGCTCTGCCATGATTAAGCTGGGAATCCCAGCCGACAGCATAAGGATTTTACCCGGCGATGCCGTTTCCACCCGGATGGAAGCCGAAATAGTAAGGGCATACTTACACACGCAAGCTGGCATGGATACCCTGCTTATAGTCACATCTCCCGAGCACACCCGCCGGGCATACAAGATCTTCAAAGCTGCATTCAAGAACCTGGAAGAGCCACCTGTGGTTTACTGCAGTCCGAGCACTTACACAGATTTTAATGCTGAAAAGTGGTGGAAGAGCAAGGAGGACATCCAGGAGGTAGTGAAGGAGTATATGAAGCTGACGAATTTTGTACTCTTTGAGAGAAGAGAGCTCAGAAGGGCACCTATTTGAAATACTTAAGAATTCGTGCTCTGTCCTCCAGTGGCTTGTCGCTTTTATGATAGATTTCGTCAAAGTTCATCCTGGTGCCAGTCATCATCATAGATTCTTACTGAGTGGCCCTGTTCCCTGTAAAAGGCGAGCTCATAGCTAATCGCTTCTCCCTGTTTCGTTGCCCTCAGGGGCATTTCATCCCGGGTATATGCGTTAAGCGCACTGGCCGGCCAGTGAGAGAACTGCTCAAGCACCCGGTCTATCACTTCCTTTTCAGCTGCGCTTAGGTTCATCAGGTTGGGGTGAACACCGGGCAGGTACTTGATAAGCGGAATGCCTTTGTAGTTGCCTTTAAACCTCTGTAATTTGCCATCCTTTTCCATTTCTTTCAGGATTCCGGTGATATTTTCAGGGGAGGGACCATAAGCCTGCTTGGTGTAGAGCAGACCTGTAAGCTGCTCTTCATGAAGCTCATAATGGTTGAAATCACATAGATAAAGCAAATTTATAAGCAGGTTGACATCCATCCTCGGTAAGGCACCACATTTGCCTGTGATATAAAGAATCACCGTTTCCAGCTTTGCCCTTTTCAACTTTGGCACTGAATCTCTCATCACCTTAAAATCAGTCTCAACATCGGATTCTTCGACGATAGTCATCGTAGTTGAAGCCTCATACTTCGCCGAAAGGAATTCATCTGCAGAGATACCGAGGGCTTCTGAAAGCATACTTAATTCAATTGCTGAGATCTGTCGGTTCCCTTTCTCAATCTGCACCACCGATGATCTGGAGATTCGCAGCATTCTGGCAATATCCTCTTGCGAAAAGCCACTTTCTACCCG
>JAUVIT010000306.1 GCA_030592605.1 Bacteroidota bacterium | reverse complement strand
GATACTCCAATACCGGGTATACCAGCTCCAGCTGCTGCTTATCCAGGGTGATATATTGGGCCAATTCAGCCGGCACCAATGGGGTTAATCTTTGCTTCTCCATAAACAGATTCAATTCGCCCGGGTCTGATCCAGATAGCATCTTCCGCCAATTGGTTTTATCTGCAATATGCGCTTTCAAAGCCACCTCCATCAGGCCAGCAATGTAGCGATTAGGAGTTCTGGCAAATTCAAGAGCACGTATAGCTCCCTGGTCAATCCAACGGGTAGGCACCTGGCTGCTCCTTGTCACCCCCACTTTGATTCCACTGGTTAAGGAAAGGTAAACCACCTGATCGCTAAGACAATGTTGCTTTGCATAATCCATATCACGTGCCACTCCTTCATGGGCCCGGCACAATTCGGGCCTCAAAACACACTCCTCGGTCTCCGGAGCTGTAGCAAAACATGGATAACAGTAACCCTGTGCAAAGGACTTTCGGGTCTCTCTACCACACCTGATACAATGAATATGACCCAGGTATTCCATAGAAATCGGCTTCCCGATCAACTTATTCATACTAATAAGCTCTTTTCCCAAGGGTAAAGAGTATTGTATCACTTTCTCCGGGAAAGCCTCCATTTTCCTGATGTTTCCGGTATGTTCCATGCATTCGAAGATAAGAATATTTTAACTTTTTTTCATTTTTTTACTACTATGTATTGCATGGTATTACTTTTTATATATATCTTTGTATAGAAATATTGCTTGTATAGACATATAGCATGAATAGCATAGTAGTATATAGAATTTTAATCATAAGCTGGTTTTTGATACTGGCCTCTGGCTTAACAGCACAGAAACCAGCCATCGATCTGATCTCCTCTCATCAACAGAACGGGCATCCCGAAGCAATCATCGATACAAGCTATGCAACAAATCCACCCGTCAGGGACTTCTTTTTTACACCAACTCCTCCAGTTTCTAAGCAAAATACGAGAGCTGAAACGGAGAAAAAGAAGCGCCACCAGATAGGTCCTTCTCTCGATTCCCTCTTCCAGAAAGAAGATTCTGGAGATATCAAGCAGGAGAAAGCACCCTTGAAAATCTCTCTTTTTAACAGAAAATACAATCCAATCAAATTCCTCATATATATCACCGCATTAAAATAGAGACCTATGAATATTGATAACGCAAAAGCACAGATGAGGAAGGGTATTCTGGAGTATTGCATCTTATCCATCCTGGCTAAGAAGGACCTTTATACCTCAGATATCATCCGTGCCTTGAAGGAAAACGACCTTATAGTGGTCGAAGGAACACTCTACCCACTACTTACGCGGCAGAAAAATGCCGGATTGCTTAGCTACCGATGGGAGGAGAGTACCCAGGGCCCTCCAAGGAAATATTACAGTCTAACTGAGACCGGAAGGGCCTACTTAAAAGAGCTGGACGAATCGTGGGAATCCCTGATCAAATCAGTAAAATCAATTAAGAACTTCAAATAAAGCCATATACCATGAAGAAAGCGATCAAAATCAATTTAAGCGGAATCATCTTTCATATTGATGAGGATGCTTATGAAAAACTAAAAACCTACCTGGATACCATCAGCAGGCACTTCTCAAACAAACAGGAGAGCAAAGAAATTATCGATGATATCGAGGCAAGAATTGCTGAACTGTTCCAGGAGAAAATCACAGAGGAGACCCAGGTCATTACCCTTTCGCTTGTTAACGAAGTAATCGATATCATGGGCAATCCGGAAGATATTGCAGATTCCGGTGAGGAAGCCGAGCATCAGCGCACATTTCATGAATCATATAACAAAAGCCGAAGTCTTTACCGCGATCCTGAGAATTCGGTGGTCGGGGGTGTCTGTGGAGGCTTGTCCGCCTACTTTAGTGTGGATCCGGTCATATTTAGATTGCTGTTTGTGATCTTCTTCTTTGCAGGCGGTGCTTCCATCCTGGTCTATGCAATTCTCTGGATCGTTCTCCCCAGGGCAGAGACTGCAGCGCAAAAGCTGGAAATGCGTGGAGAAAAAGTGAATGTCTTCAACATCGAAAAAAAAGTCCGTGAAGAGTACGACAACGTAAAAGACAATGTAAAAGATGGGTACTCGAAGGCCAAAAGTTCTGATACCTATAGAAAAACAGAAAGGGCTGCCTCGGATTTTTTCGACGTTTTGGGAAAAATACTTCTGGTGTTTGTTAAGGTCATCTTAATTATCATCGGGACCAGCTTCGTAATAGGAGGCATTGGGCTTCTGATCGGAATAATCGCCCTTCCATTTGTTGGAATACATGTATTTCCGTTCGAAACGTATAGTTTTTCCCTGGGTGATGTATTAATACCTTTTACCGATCCTGTTTCGGTTACCCTCCTGGTTATTTCCATTACACTGCTATTCCTTATTCCTGTAGCAGCCATGCTCTATGGGCTGGTGAAGTTGATTTTCAATATTAAAACCAGGAACCGGGGCTTGGCCGTTGGAGCTTTAACACTCTGGATTGTCAGTCTGCTCTGTATCATAGGCATTGCAGCCTTTGAAAGCAGTCACTATTCCGATGCTGGCCGGGACAACTTTTCACAGGAACTGGTCACCGGATCAGATACCTTGTACATCAGCATTAACAGTAGTCAGGAGGATTACCTTGATGATGAAAATATTCTTGATCTGGACGACAGATGGTTCCTGCTGGAAGATGCAGATGCTTTCTACGGAAGGATCAGTCTTGACATAGAAAGAACGGAAGAAGCTGACTTCCTGCTTGATATCGAAAAAGAGTCAAAAGGCAGATCATGGGAGAATGCCAGTGAGAATGCCGCCAATATTGATTACGAATTCCGCATGACGGGAAACAAATTGGTACTGGACCCCTATTTCTCGGTGGATCTTGAACACAAATGGAGGTTCCCCAGGGTGGAAACCATTGTGCGGGTTCCGGAAGGAAAAGTGGTTGTGCTCGATCGTCAGACCAGGGACATTCTGGAAGGTGTACGCAATGTCGATCGCCTTTCAGATTGGAATATGGCTGGAAAATCCTGGCTTATGACCGAGGAAGGGTTGGAAAAAATTGCAAATTAATTTTATTAATTAGTATATTTGCCTCCCGGTTTTCGCAACCACCTCTGACCCGTGGTGTAATTGGCAACACATCTGATTTTGGTTCAGAAGAGTCCAGGTTCGAGCCCTGGCGGGTCAACAGACAAACAGCAGGACGCCCTATCTCACAAAGAGATGGGGCGTTTTTTATTTGCTCTAGTGTTACTTTATTTTCGTATTTTCCCTTCAACAATTTAGAGGCTACAATACCTTTCACTTAACTTTACGATATGCAGGAGCTTGTTGAGGCCGGGGAATTTGAAGTTATGGTGGGAAATAGTTCTGAGCACATTTTACTTCGCGAAAAGATCCTTGTAAACTAAGATCCTGGAACAAAACTGCGTTATGAGAAAG
>JAUVIT010000300.1 GCA_030592605.1 Bacteroidota bacterium | reverse complement strand
TAAGGCTGCCAGGTTTCCAAGGTGCAGGTTGGCCATGGAGTTAAGAGGATCTCTGCTTATGGCCTCTGTGAAATAATCTTTGGGATCCAGTCCCGGGTTATGAAACTGCATGATGCGCTGCCCGGCCAGAACCAGTTCCTCGATATTGACAATTTCTGCTGGCTTTGCAGGGGGATGTACAGGTTCAGGTAGTTCGGCAATATATTCGGGTAGCTGTTCCTGATAGGAAATAAATTCCAAATTATTCTGGTCCACTAAGCTGAGCTTAAACCGGGCAAGATCTGCTTTGCCATTCAATCTGATCAGGGTAGTATAGGGAGTCCCTGGCCCTATGTCGGCCTCTTCTTCATAAATGATCTTCTCATTCTCGCTCAGGATCACCCTGCAGTCTTTCAATTCGCGGCTTGTATTAATGCCAACAACTATACGCTTACCAGCGATAAGTTCCAGGTTCACTGCTGCATCCAGGTTGGCTTTTTTAAATCCTCCAATGTCCCGCACAGGGTACCAGTAATGTTTCAGGCGTTTCACCTCGCCGGGTTTGATCCAGCTATAGTCGGGCTGGTTATCCGAGAACCCTCCCACCATCAGTTCGGCATAGGGTCCGTCTTCATCCGTCAGGATCTCACAATCCCACATATGTCCGTACTCGCCTGGACCCCACTCCCAGAGCTTTGCTCCTTTCACAATATGGTGGTTGCCCACATGTACGGTACCCGCATCTCTGGCGTGGTCATACCCGCCCATAAAATCCTCCTGCAGGTCATAGGCAAAGATGGAGATGGGATCGGGATGGTTCTTCCACCAGCTCACATCGATCTGCCCGGTGTAATTTTTTCCATTATAAATCTCATCGGAGAAGGGCCAGTGTATAAAGCTGTTTTTTGCATGATATACGCCCTGGTGCACACTGGGTGGGAAGATGGCCTGGTAATCTTCATTCACATGAGTTGCCAGGTTGGCCCAGTAGAGAATGGAGTGGGTATGTTCGGTAGGATTGAACATCCTGACTTCCGTCTCAATGTAACTCCTGCCCGGATGCAGGGTCAGTCCTATGCTCCATTTCATGCGGTGCCGGGGCTCAATTTCTCCAAACCAGATGGTCTTGCTGCCATCACTGTTCTCCACAAGCCTGTAGTCCACCGGCAGATAGGTGGAAGCACGGTGATGATGGAATACGCACCATTCTATTCCCCCGGAAATCCATGCTCCAAGCATTCCAATATTGGCAGGCTTAATTACATGCTGGCGGTAGAAAATCTCATAATTGTTGGTAAGGTCGGTGGCATATAAGAGGCGTCCCCCGATATCCGGCAGAAGACAGAGTTTTATATATTCATTTTCCAGGTATACCGCCCTGTGCTCCCGATCACTTTTCTCGGTGGAGAGATTATCCATTAAAGGATAGGGGTAGAGTACCCGCTTGGCACCCTGGTAAGCATCGGGTACATAGAACATGGGATTCTTATCAGCTGCTTTAGGCTCATAGGTGGGAAGGCTAAGCATCTCCTCCCAGATTTTTACCTGTCCGTTCAGAATGGAAAAAGGAATGAACAAGAGGGTAAGAGCCAGGATTCGCAGGAGTGTAAGCTCAGGTCTCATGGTTTAACTCTAAGGTTGTTTGTAATAATGTGCATGCATTATAAATATAGGAAAGAGTTTTGTTAATTTGCAGATAATCAAGCATTGAATCACCTACAAAAACTCAAGTCATGAATCATTTTCGGAGCTTTCTTTTAGTGCTGCTTAGTATTGCCCTGTTCCAGGGGTGTAGTGAAAAAAAGGCCTGGGACCTGGTCTGGTCTGAGGAGTTTGAATACAGCGGGGAACCCAATCCTCAGATCTGGGATTACGAGCTTGGCTTTATCAGGAACAGGGAGCTTCAATATTATACTAATCAGCCTCATAATGTGGAAGTTGGGGATGGCATCTGTGTGATCACCGCCCTCCTGGAGGGGGAAGATTCCATCACCTCAGCTTCCATCAATACACTTGGGAAAAAGGATTTCCTTTATGGACGGATTGAAGTTCGTGCGAAGATCCCTTCGGCGCTGGGTACCTGGCCGGCAATCTGGATGCTGGGCACCAACAGGAGTGAACTGGGCTGGCCCGCTTGCGGGGAGATCGATATCATGGAACATGTGGGTTATGATCCGGACCGGATCCATGCCAATATACACACCAAGGCCTACAATCATTCCATTGGAACAAACAAAGGCAATCAGATAGAAGTGGCAGAACCCTGGGCCGATTTCCGTATCTATGCGGTGGAGTGGTTCGAGGACCATATGGATTTCTTCATGGACGATTCGCTTTACTTCTCCTTTGAAAATGATGGTGCCGGAAACAACGATACCTGGCCCTTTGACAAAGCTCACTACCTCTTGATAAACCTGGCTTACGGCGGAAGCTGGGGAGGACAGAAAGGTGTGGATACCAAAGTGCTTCCCCTTCAGTATGAGATTGACTACGTAAGGTACTACAAGCCTGTTGAGTAAGAATTGCTGCGAGCACTGGTTCTGGCCTGCTCAAACTGCTCTCTGAGTTCACTTAGCAGGTCTTTCATTTCAGGCTTATTTGCCAGGTTGCTATGTTCTTCAGGATCCTTCAGGTGATCATAGAGTTCTTCATTCCCTGTTTCAACTTCTTCACCCCAGCGGGTATATCTCCACTGCCTGGTACGAATGCTTGCACCACTTCCTCCATAGCTTACGGTGTAGGCAAGAGATGGCTCCTCTTTGGGATTCTCTCCCTGGATATATGCGGCCAGGCTATTCCCCTGCAATATTTCGGGCTGCTCCTCCTGTAAATTACATAGCTCCGTCAGGGTAGGATAGAGGTCAATAAGCTCCGTGATGGATTCGCAGGTACTTCCGTGGCTGGCTTTACTACCAGGATAAGATATAATCAAGGGAATCCGAACGCTTCCTTCCCACAGGCTTACCTTTGACCAGCAATCGTGTTCGCCCAGGTTGTAACCGTGATCCGACACGAAAACAACTATGGTTTCCTCTCGGAGTCCCAAACGGTCAAGCGCATCAAGCAGCCTTCCCACCTGCTGGTCCATAAAGCGGACGCTTGCCATATAAGCACTGATGGTCTGACGTTTCTGGAGCTCACTCATTTTCCAGATCTTCATATTTTGCCGCCTCAGGGCCTGCTCCGGGATATCGTCTCCTACCAGCACCGGCGGAAGTTGTACATCCTCTTCAGGATAGGGCAGAAAACAGTTTTCCGGGGCAATCAGTGGTACATGGGGGCGTACCAGTCCCACCGCCAGGAAAAAGGGGGACTCGGGTTTCATCTTTTGCTTGTTGGTGCCCTTTGGAGTCTGTACCCCGGCACGGCTCTGAAGTATGGCAATTGCCTGACTGGTAGCAATGTAATCGGTCTGGGTTAGCTCCGATCCATCCTCAATGATCATGCGTGCGAAATTTGAGCCGTAATGAAGATTTCCCGGGGAAAGCAACTCCAGGGTACCC
>JAUVIT010000148.1 GCA_030592605.1 Bacteroidota bacterium | reverse complement strand
GCTACATCGACGACCTGGAGGCACTTCCCCTGTATTTCCATAAGGGATCAGACGATCTGTTTGGTCCGGGTGACCATATTCTCTTCTATGCTAAGGGCCCTGTAAAATGGAACTTTGATGAAGAAAGCGGCATGTATCTGCACCAAAGGCATACCTATTCCTGGAAAGGCTATTACTTTCTTACAGACGGCCAGGGTGAAGCTGATGACCCTGAAGATGCGGTCCTGAGTACCGGAGTACCCACCCATATAGTAACTTCCTATGATTTCCTTGACTTCCATGAAGATGAGAGCTACAACCTGATTCATTCCGGCAGAGAGTGGTACGGAGATGTCTTTAGCGTGAACCTTACGGAGGAATATCCATTTTACATCCCTGGAAGAGTTGATGGGGAGCCGGTAAACATCCGCATAGCGGCTGCAGCCCGTTCGGGTGTAAACTCCACCTTTTTAATAAGTGCAAACAATGAGCAACTGGGAGCCATCTCCGTGAGCGGAACAAATCTGAGCCACTACACTTCGACCTACGCCTATGAATCGTCTGAGAAGTTCAGCTATCAGCCAGATATGAATGAATTGGATATTACAGTAACATATAACCGTCCCGATGGCAACTCGCAGGGCTGGCTCAACGCCATCAGCATTAACGGCAGATCCGAACTTGCACTTTCAGGCAGCCAGCTTGACTTCAGAGACTCCAGGAGTGCAGGGCCCGGCAATATCAGTCAATTCAGGGTAAACGAAGCAAGCAATGATCTGATCATCTGGGAGCTTACCAATCCCCGGCAAGCTAAAAACATTCCCTTTAGCCTGGAAGGTTCTGTTGCCAGTTTTACCCTTGAGACCAATAGCCACAGGGAGTTTATTGCATTTCGGCCTGATGGCAACTATCTCAGTCCGGACTATACATCCGAGGGACTGGGTCCTGTGGGGAACCAGGATCTGCATGGCTTGAGTCACCCTGACATGATAATTCTTACTCCGGAGCTCTTCCTTGAAGAAGCAGAGATGCTCGCTCAATTTCGAAGGGAAAATGATGGTCTGGATGTGGCTGTGGTGACACAGCAGCAGGTATTTAACGAATTCTCCTCAGGCACTCCCGACGTAAGTGCCATTCGAAATTTTATGAAGATGTTCTACGACCGATCGGGCGAGACAAGCAGCAGATGCCGCTACCTCCTCCTCTTTGGAGATGGATCCTATGACAATCGCGGTAGTGGGGATAAGAAATACAATACCAACCTGATTCTGACCTACCAGTCGGAAGAGTCTCTCTCCCCCACCGGCTCCTATGTATCCGATGATTTTTACGGTCTGCTCGACACCGATGAAGAAATGTATGACGGACTGCTGGATATTGGGATCGGACGCCTGCCTGCCTCTGATATTGATGAAGCCTCTTCTCTTGTGGAGAAAATTATCGGGTATGACAATCCGGACAAGCAGGGAGGATGGCGAAACCAGCTTTGCTTTATCGGTGATGACGAGGACAGCAATATTCATATGCGTCAGGCCGATGAACTGGCAAGCTATGTGAACGACCACTATCCGGTCTATAATAACAATAAGATTTACCTGGATGCCTATCCCCAGGAAGAGCTTTCCACCGGTCCCAGCTATCCGGATGTAACCCGGGCCATCAACGACCAGGTAAACAGAGGTGCCTTGATCATGAACTATACCGGTCATGGAGGTACCCAGGGGCTTGCCCATGAAAAAATTCTCACCATCAACGAGATTCGTAGCTGGACGAACAAGGAAAAACTGCCACTTTTTATGACGGCTACATGTGAATTCAGCAGGTATGACCAGTATGACCGTGCTGAGGATCTGGAAGTAATCTCGGGAGGAGAAGAGGTGCTTCTCAATACCGAAGGGGGAGGGATCGGTCTGTTTACTACCACCCGGCTGGTCTACTCAGGTCCAAATCACGCGCTGAATGAACGTTTTTACGAAGTGGTGTTTGAAAAGGATGAGAATCAGGCCTATCATCGCCTGGGCGATATCATCATCTACAGCAAAAACAATACAGGATCGGGGATCAACAAACGCAACTTCACCCTGCTGGGAGATCCTTCGATGCGACTCAGTTATCCCACGCACAGGGTTGTGACCGACTCCATCAATGGTTCACCCATATCCCAGGAGAACGATACACTCTCCGCCCTCCAGTGGGTAACGGTCTCGGGACACCTGGAGAATGAAGATAGTCTGCATATGAATGGGTTTAGCGGCATGGTCTACCCAAGAGTCTTTGATAAAGAGAGGACCATAGAGACTCTTGCCAACGATGGCGGATCTGTATTTACCTTTAATGCCAGGAACAATATTCTCTATAGTGGAGAAGCCACAGTAAACGAGGGCCGCTTCAGTTTTGGCTTCTATATTCCCAAGGACATCAATTATGCCTATGGACTCGGGAAAATCTCTTACTATAGCAACAATCAGGAGATTGATGCCCATGGATCCTATGAAGACTTTATAGTAGGAGGAGTCGGGACAGACAATGTGGAAGATCATGAAAATCCTGTGATTGAGCTCTTTATGAATGACACCTTTTTTATCTCGGGTGGAATCACCGATGGCGATCCGGAGCTGCTGGCCTACGTGTCGGACAACTACGGGATCAATGCCACCGGGAACGGGATCGGTCACGATCTGACGGCCACCTTGAATGAGGACCGGATCAATGCGGTGATATTGAATGAATTCTACCAGGCCAACGCCAACTCATATAATTCAGGTGTGATCAGGTATCCTTATAGCAAACTGGAGCCAGGGGCCTATACAGTCACCGTAAAAATCTGGGATATCCATAATAACTCCTCCGAATCAATGCTCAATTTTGTGGTCACGGAATCGGAAGAGATGCTGATGGAGCAGCTCTACAACTTTCCAAATCCCTTTTTCGATCTTACCTGGTTCAATATTGAACATAACCGGCCCGACAGCAATCTTAGATTGGTGCTAAGCATTTATAATATTTCCGGTGAGATGGTCCGGGTCATCGATCAACAGATCGATTCGCCCGGATACAGGCTGGAACCTGTTGAATGGGATGGCACCTCATCAGGGGGAGCAGCATTGGGGGGTGGTATCTATATCTACCGGGCCACCCTGAGTACAGAAGATGGAGAAGTAGCCTCTTCATCCGGAAAACTTATTATCGCCAGGTAAACATGAAAAAAGGCATTACTTATATACTAAAACTGACCGTAATACGTACTTAAAGACGTGGCATGCTGCCTGCCCGAATCATTGTAATGTACTATATTTGCAGTCCAATTGTAAAACAGATTTATTTCAGATTGAAAATAAGATTTATAACATTCATAACAGTTTCATTTTTACTGGTATCCATAGATATTTCGGGACAAATAGACACTGGAGAACTTGGAGGGGCTAAATTGAATGCCATTCAGACCGCTGTACCTTTTCTGACCATTGCTCCCGATTCACGATCCGGGGGCATGGGTGACGGGGGTGTTGCCACCTCACCAGATATGAACTCACAGCATTGGAACATTGGTAAATATGCTTTCCTTGATAGTAAGGGGGGCTTTGCCATCTCCTATACACCCTGGCTCAGGAATCTGATTCCCGATATCAACCTGGCCTACCTGACCGGCTTCTTCAGGGTGGATGAACAGCAGGTGATCTCTACCTCCCTGCGCTATTTCTCCCTGGGTAGTATCACCTTTACAAATATTGACGGAAGCTTTGCGGGACAGTATAATCCCAACGAGTTTGCGGTGGATGCTGGTTACTCCAGGTTATTTACCGAGAATTTCTCCGGGGGGATCGCCTTTCGTTTTATACGCTCCGACCTCACCAGTGGACAACAGACTTCGGACGGACAGGATACCAAAGCAGGAATCTCTTTTGCCGCGGACCTTGGTTTCTACTACCAGAACCAGGTGAATGTGGGTACGAGCGACGGCGAATGGGCTGCCGGAATCTCCCTGACAAACATGGGTACCCCCATCTCCTATAGTGTGGATTCAGACAAAACACCCATCCCCACTAACCTGAGGCTCGGTGGAAGATTCACATACAACATCGATGAATACAATAGCATAGCCGCAAACCTGGATATCAACAAGCTCCTGGTCCCCACCCCTCCCGTTATGGAGATTGATTCCGCCACCGATGAGCTGGAAGTGGTACGCGGGAAAAAGACCCCTGGATCCACCGTAATGGGAATGGTTCAGTCCTTCTACGATGCACCGGGTGTGCTAAAGAGCGATGGCAGTTATAGTGTGGCCCGGGAAGAATTCAATGAAATATCTTACAGCATTGGAGTGGAATACTGGTACCGGCAGCAGTTCGCTCTCCGGACAGGTTACTTTTACGAGCACGCCTCCAAGGGAAACAGGAAGTATTTTACCGTAGGTATTGGATTAAAGCTTAATGTTTTTGCCCTTGATTTTGCCTACCTTGTTCCCACCAATGGTCAGAATAGTCCGCTGGCGAACACACTCAGGTTTACCCTGGGCTTCGATTTTGCTGACCTGAATTTTTAAAATCAATGCCATGAGCTTCCGGATTGGTTTCGGATATGATGTACACCGCCTGGAAGAGGGAATCCCCTTCTGGCTTGGTGGCATTGAGATCGAACACTACAAGGGTTCAGTGGGACATTCTGACGCAGATGTCCTCCTGCATGCCATCTGCGATGCCATTCTTGGTGCAGCGGCCCTTGGAGATATAGGCACCCATTTTCCAGATACCGATCCCGCATACAAAGGGATTGCCAGCAGCATTCTTCTTAAGAATACCGGGGACCTCCTGAGCTCCCGTGGATATGAGATAGGGAACATCGATAGCACCATCTGCCTTCAATCTCCAAAAATCTCACTCTACATCCCAAAGATGCAGGCTCAGATCGCAATGCAACTCGGTCTCCGCGAGGACCAGGTATCCGTCAAGGCCACCACCGAAGAGAAACTTGGCTTTACCGGTCGCGAAGAGGGAGTCTCAGCCTATGCAGTTGTGCTGATCCGCACCATTTAAGCAAACAAAGTTCCCTTGATACTATTTCCCTATTATGAGGGATTGCTTATCTTTGTCAGATTCAAAAAGTGCAATACCCTTGGCAGATCGAAAAAAAACATTGGTCCTGGGTGCCAGCCCAAATCCAGTCAGGTTTTCACACAAGGCCGTGAAGAGTCTGCTTCGTCACGACCAGGATGTAGTAGCGGTGGGATTCAAAGAGGGATTGATCGTTGAAGAAGAGATTCTTGTGGGCAAGCCCCATATCAAAAATGTGCATACCGTGTCCATCTATATCGGTTCGTCCAGGCAAGAGGACTATTACGATTACATTATCTCACTGAAACCAAAACGGGTCATATTCAATCCGGGAACCGTCAACCCCGAATTTATGGCCCGCTTGCACAAAGAAGGTATAGAACCTATTGCCGAGTGCATGCTTGTTCTGCTCAACGAAGAGGAATATTAGAAATGGAGGGGATCTACAATATCCAGGAGCTACAGGACATGATTGCCAGGGAAAAAGGGCTATTGCTATATTTCTCCAGCGATTCGTGCTAGGTATGTAAAGTGCTTAAACCTAAGGTGAGAGATCTGCTGCAGGAACAGTTCCCAAAGATGCAGGCTCAGATCGCAATGCAACTCGGTCTCCGCGAGGACCAGGTATCCGTCAAGGC
>JAUVIT010000087.1 GCA_030592605.1 Bacteroidota bacterium | reverse complement strand
GAGACAACAGATAAGGTAAACACCAATGGATACAGCCTGGGTTGGGTCTCCGACAACGAGTGGATCCAGTATAGTGTGAATGTGGCAGCAGCGGCCGTTTATGAGGTAGAGGTAAGAGTCGCATCTACGGGCACCGAAGGAAAGTTCCACTTCCAGTCGGGCAGTGCCGATATCTCTCTGCCAGCTAATGTACCCAGTACAGGGGCCTGGGATAACTGGGAGACTGTAAAAGTCTCAGGGCTTGTGCTAACTCCCGAGGATAACAAGATCCGGTTTTACGTGGATAATGCAGAGTTTAATGTGGGCAGTTTCAAATTTAATCAGACAGGGCTTACTACAGACCTGGCTACCCATTTTCTTTCAGCATTTACCCTGGATGACTATACAATTCAATTGAATATAAATAAGCCACTTGAAACACCGCTTCCAACGCTCCCGGCCAATTTTGAAATAAGGGTCAATGGCAACAGGGCCACCATTACCGATATGGAATTAAATCCGGACAATCCAAGGATGATCACCTTTGGAATCAATACCACCCTGCGCTCGACCGATCAAATCATCATTTCATATACAGGTAATCAAATCGGGGCCACGGATGGTATCTTGCTAGATCCCTTCTCCCAGAAGCTGGTTGAAAACAGGGTGGCCCTTATTCACCAGATTCCCGGTAAATTGGAGGCAGAAGACTACTTTTTTCAATCTGGAATACAACTGGAAAACACCACAGATGCAGGTGGAGGTCAGAACATAGGCTACCTGGATAATGGGGACTATGCAGATTACTATATTAATGTATCGGAGGCCGGAAGTTACTATGTGGATTACCGGACAGCAGCCGATAGCGAATCTGGTGCGGTAAAGCTTGAGCTTATTGCAACGGATGGGACTGCTACATTTTTACATCAGCTCAGCTTTCCATCCACAGGCGGTTGGCAAAACTGGACAAGTACCCGGGGTAGGGTTTATCTTGAGCCGGGAGAGCAGCATCTTCGAATGACCATTATGGATGACCTCTTTAATATGAACTGGTTTGAGTTTACATATCGCAGTACCGGGGTCCATGATCAAGCAGTGGATTTTGCAAGTATCAAGGTATATCCCAATCCTACGAACGGAATCCTTTTCGTGGAGGGTAGCCTGGACAATCAACTGACCGGAGAGATTCAGGTTTTTAATTTGCTGGGACAGAAAGTACTGGAAAAAAAGATTATTTCTACCGGTTTATTCAGGGAAAACCTGCAGTTGCAACACCTCTCATCCGGTAGCTACCTTGTTGTCGTCAGTGGGGGAGATGGCAGGATTCTTACACGAAAACAGGTGATAATTGGCGATTAGTCTTCCCTCTGGTTCTGGAAGGTTTGTAGCCAGGTTACTGTGAATCTAAGGCTTGTAGCTGCTACAAATTTTGTGTTCAGGTAGATCCGGGGGCTAAAACTGTTATTGAAAATTCCTTCTATATTTGTGGGCTTAAACTATCCTATGTACTGGTTGAAGAAGAAACTTGCGGAGAGAATGATTCGCCGGAGCCTGAAGGAGCGTGACTTGTCCCTGGAGGAGCTTGAGACAAAACATTCTGAACCGGATAATCCTCTTTTTAACGACAGTTCCTATTTCCTGGGAAGGGGAGAGGATGGCTCATCCTTGGTTGTGAGGATGGCATTTCGCAGTGGAAGAGAACCCGAATACTGGCTTGCTTTTCACCTGGCTGGACTGGGTACTTTTATTCTGGAGGATCTTGATTGCAAAGTGGGCCCGGGGTTCACAATGGGAAATCTTCAATTCATCTGCCAGGAACCAGGCAAGCAATGGAGAATTAGTTATTCAGGGCGTATACAGAAAGATGGAAACTCTCATCAACTGACCCTGGATCTGCTTTTCGAAGGATCGAGGCCTCTGGTTAATTTTAAACATATCAGTAAACCATCGGATATAGCCCCTATTATTGCTAAAGAGAGATGGACCAAAGATTTTCTCCTGAGCTTGAAGGAAATTAAAAAGGTTCATCTGGAACAGGGGGGATCCATTAGCGGGACCTTAAATCTTGATGGTAAGGAACATGCTGTGGACTGGCGATCTGTAAGGGATCACAGCTGGGGAACCCGATTATGGCTTACCTGGAAGCGACATATCTGGCTGGGTGGGGTACTTGATAATGGAGAAGCTTTCAATCTGAGCATGATTGCTTACGATTTCCTTGGGCAGCTATCGGCCGGATATATTACCCAGGGAGAAAACCTGAGTTACCTAAGTACACTCCCCCCCATGGACTCCATCTCTTCTAATCCGCTTATTCCAAAGAAGGCTATGATTGAATTTACATCCAGGGATGGCGCTTTACATACATTGGAGATGAACATTCCCCGCGCTTATGAATTTGCCATGGATGGAGTATACCTCATTCATGAAGGAATGGGGGATTTTGTTTTAGATGGCATTCCCGGTATGGGTGTTGCTGAATTCGGATTAAATCTCGAACACTATGATTATACCTCTGTCGGAAGCGGGCATTAAGGAAGCCGGAGGAAAAGCATTGGGACTGGCTCATTTACTCGAGCTCGGATTGAATGTGCCTGAAGGCATTGTTCTGATCCCCGGAGAGAAGCAGTCCTGGCAGTCAGAACTTGAGAATTACAGGGGGCTTATCAATCTGAATCCGGCGGCTGTCCGCTCTTCGGCAAGGGATGAAGATGGAGAATCCGCCTCTTTTGCAGGCCAATTTGAATCCTATCTTAATTGTAGTACAAGGGAAGAGCTTGTTGAGGCGGTGAATCTTTGCCTTCAATCCGGCAATCAGCATGGGGTGGGAAGTTACCGGGAACATTTTCATAAGGATGAAACCGGGACGATGCCTGTAATCATACAGAAAATGGTAAGTGCCAGGATATCTGGAGTGATTTTTACAGCCAATCCTGTAAATCAGAGAGCCGATGAGTGGATGATCAGTGTAACAGAAGGACTTTCTGAAGCGCTTATGGCGGGAACTGAGTCGGGTGAACAGATCCTGCTTACACGCAATGGAAGTATCCTGCATAATGGAGATCTCTTATCAGAGGAAGAGGTTGGTGAAATCTATCGCACAGCCAGGATCATTGCAGATCATTTTAATAAGCCAATGGATATTGAGTGGGCCTACGATGATCAGGGCACCTTATTCTGTCTTCAGGCGAGACCCATTACTACACTGAACCAGGTTCATTTGAATGAGCTTGATGGTAGTCTGTTTTCTGATAAAGAGGTCTTTACCAGGGCAAATATTGGGGAGATGATGCCCGGGCCTGTAACGCCTCTGACTTATTCTGTATTTGGACGGGCCATTGAAGTGGGATTGCAGGAATTTTATATTGCATCCGGAGTGCAGCAAGCTTATACAGATGATTGGCTCTACTTCAGGATGTTTTATAACCATCTCTTTTTCAGTATGACCCGCCTGGTGGATATTTCAGAAGCTGTACTTCTGAATAAGAAGGAGAATGTGGAATTCGCCATCATGGGGGATATGTTTGGCGACACTTTTGGTGACTACCGGCCAGTGAGACCCAGGGCATTACCCATTCGATTATGGAACCAGCTCAGACAATTCAGGTACTTAGCATCAGGAAAGAAGCGGACGAAAAAACTGGAGATCCTGACAGAATCCTTTTCGCTGAAGGAGAGCTCCGATCCCAAAGAGCTATACAAGGATTTGAATCTTAGCCTTGATGTGCTGAATGAGGCTTTTGCTCACCACTATTGCGCCAGCAGTCAGTCAGGCAGTTACCAGTCTGCCCTGATGTCCATTTTAAGTGGTGGCAAAGATCTTCCTGATTCAGAGAATTACCGGGATGCTGCATTCCTCATGTCTGATCTCAAGGAGCTTGAAAGTGCGGATGTGGTCAAATCCATAGATCGCTTTTATGAAAAGTATAAGGACAAACCCGAGGTGGTGGATTGTATTAAATCCAATGATGATTGTAAGGATTCTCCCTTTGTAAATGAGTACCAGGATAAATTTTCGGAGTTGATCCAAAAGCATGGCCATCGCTGTGTTAGAGAAGGGGAACTTCGTGAAAAGAGCTGGTCAGAGGACCCAGGGAAATTAATAGCCCTGATTAAGAAAAGGTTTGAGGCTGGTGATCGTTCAGGCCTCAGAAGAAAGTCCTACGAAGAACACAGAGCAGAGATTTTTTCAGATCTGGGATGGAGTTCAAGACAATTCCTGTCAATGGTCCTGGGACCGGCCAGGGATGCGGTGGCCCGCAGGGAATATACCAAGTCCATGGCAGTTAAGGTTCAACAGAAAATCAAAAAGGCTTATTTGAAACTGGCCGGTTTGATGATTGAATCCGGGTTGTTGGATGATGCGGATCAAATATTCTTCCTGACCCATTCTGAACTGGGAAGCTATCTTGAAACATGCGATGTGAGTTGGAAAGTGCTTACAGAAGAACGCCGGGCCCTGTTCCCGGAATCATTCAAACTTAAGTTTCCGGATCACTGCCAGGGCTTCCCGGAACCTTTACTCCAGGATGCTCCGGGGATCAAGATCAATGGCAATGCTGTAAGGGGCCTCCCGGTAAGTGCCGGAGCTGTGAAGGCGAAGATCCGGCTGGTGGAAAAATTGGAAGATGCCGACTCCCTGGAGAAAGGAGAAATAATGGTTTGCCAGTATACCGATGTGGGCTGGACCCCCTATTTTAGCCTGGCAGCAGGATTGATTACCGAGATTGGCAGTCCGCTTTCACACGGTGCTGTGGTGGCACGTGAATATGGTATTCCCGCAGTGGTAAATGCAAAAGGAGCACTTGGATTCTTTAAAACAGGGGATCAGGTCCTGCTTGACGGGTCCAGTGGTGTTGCCAGAAAAATAGTTGATGATGGAACAATTTGATGTGATCATAGTGGGAGGTGGTCCTGCAGGACTTGAGTGTGCCAGGGAACTCTCCAAATCTTCATTGCGTGTTCTGCTCCTTGAAAAGCGCGAAGGATTCGGAGATAAACTCTGTGCGGGTGGACTCACCGCGAAGGCTATGGAAATTCTTCCACTGCCGGATCATATCATTGAACAAAAAATATTACGTACCTCCATTCATTCCAGGCGCAGGGATGCAGGAACTGTAACGCCTGAAGCCAAGCTGTTCACTGTGAACAGGCCGGTACTTGGAGCCTACCAGCGAAGTCTTTTAGAGGGAACCCAGGTGGAAGTGAGGACCGATAGCCAGGTAATTGAAATAAGAGAGAATACTGTTGTTTTGAAAAACGGTAAGCAATATGAATTCAGGTACCTGGTAGGTGCAGATGGTTATAGTTCTATGGTGCGCAGGCATCTGGGATTAAAGGTGGATAAGAAATTGATTGGATTCCAGTATAACATTCCGGTTGAGCATGAATATCCGGCTCTGGAGATATCAATGGACGCGCACAGATTTTCTGTCTGGTATGCATGGATTTTCCCGCACGGTGATACCATTGCCGTTGGGTGTTGCTGCGATCCCCGCAGAGTCGATCCCCAAAAGATAAAGGTCGGATTTCATGATTGGTTGAATGACAGGAAGATAGATCCGGGAGATGCCAGGCTTGAATCATATCCCATTGCCTATGACTACAGGGGTGTGAAATTTGGGAATACTTTTCTTGTGGGGGAGGCAGCCGGACTTGCATCGGGTCTTACAGGTGAGGGCATATACCAGTCGCTTGTTTCCGGACAGGAGGTTGCCAGGTTGATCATCGATCCGATGCACAAAACTGATAAACTGGACCAGGTCCTCAAGTACAATCGTATACTGGAGCGAGTTATGGCTGTTTTTCGCTGGGCTGGCCCACTGAGAGGAGCTCTGCAGGAGTTTCTGGTGATCCTGATGAATAAGGAATGGCTTCGAAAGAAGATCAACGCACAATTCACTTCAGAATCATGAATTACCTCTCGGCCGAGAACATATCAAAATCATTTGGAGAGCAGACACTGTTCGAAGGCATCACCTTTGGATTGGAGCGTGGTGAAAAAGCGGCCATTATTGCACGGAACGGGACGGGGAAAACCACCCTCCTGCGTATTCTGGCAGACATGGAATCGTCCGATAGTGGTGCATTTACCTTCAGGAATGATATAAAAGTCGCCTTCCTTGAGCAGAGTCCCGATCTTGATCAGACCCTCAGTATCGATGAGCTGATTCTGACTGCCAATACGAGTGTGCTTACTGTGATTAAACACTACGAGAAGGTGCTTCAGGATCACTCCAGGCAGCAGACAGAGCAGACTGCCAACGATCTGGAAGATGCTACAACTGAGATGGATCGCTTGCATGCCTGGGACTATGAGAGAAGACTTCGCCAGTTGCTGGACCTGTTCCGCATTACCAATACAGAGCAGCTGGTGGGCAAACTCTCAGGAGGAGAAAAGAAACGCCTGGCCATGGCTCTGGTCTTGCTGGATGAGCCTGACTTCCTGATCCTGGATGAACCCACCAACCATCTCGATATTGATATGATCGAATGGCTGGAGGCTTACCTTTCGCGTACTAACCTGACCCTTTTGATGGTAACGCACGATCGCTTTTTTCTGGACAGGGTGTGTAACCGGATCTTTGAATTGAGCCTGGGAAATCTCTATCAATACCAGGGCAATTACGAGTATTTCCTTGAAAAGAGAGCAGCCAGGGAAGATCTGCGTAAGGTGGAGGCACATCGTGCGGGCCGCTTGATGAAAAAGGAACTGGAGTGGCTTCGTCGCATGCCAAAGGCGCGCACCGGTAAATCCAAGTCGCGTATTGATGCCTTTGAGGAGATTAAAGAGAAAGCTAATCTGGAGGAAGAGGGTGGCGAACTGGTCCTGCGTGTTAAATCGCCCCGACTTGGAGGGAAGATCATTGAGATTGAAGAGATGACAAAACATTATGGCCCCCTCAACATCATTGATCACTTCAACTATAAGTTTGCAAAGGGGGAACGTGTAGGTATTATTGGCAGGAATGGAACCGGGAAAACCACCTTTTT